>JBBRQX010000260.1:0-4648 GCA_038225745.1 Pseudanabaenales cyanobacterium
TTATATTTGATAGAACTTTGTTATGAATAAATTTTACCTAATAAAACCGATCGCTTAGCACCTGTGACACTGGGCAGATTACCAGCACGTTCTTTTAGTCGCAAATATCCCAAAACTGCAAAGGCGATCGCCTCTTTACTATCACCACTCAAACCCAAAGCATCGGTATGCATCACGATCGCAGGTTT
The DNA here is from genome assembly GCA_038225745.1 of Pseudanabaenales cyanobacterium. Classification (GTDB taxonomy): domain Bacteria; phylum Cyanobacteriota; class Cyanobacteriia; order Pseudanabaenales; family Pseudanabaenaceae; genus Pseudanabaena. The sequence goes on from JBBRQX010000260.1 coordinate 189, forward strand.
AAGTAAATCCTGTAAGCGCTCCATGAGATAACCATTGCGCCCACCGCCGCCACTAATTAAGACTTCATCAGGAAATACGGGTATAAAATCACGATAACTTTTGGCGATCGCCATTGCTGTAAATTCAGTCAGCGTGGCGAGAATATCATAATTACTTAAATCTTGACATTCAGCTAAACGTTCTTCTAAATAGGCTGGACTAAATAATTCTCGCCCTGTCGATTTTGGTGGTGCGGTTACAAAAAATTCATGCTCTAGCCACTTATTGATTAAATCTAAATTAGCTTTACCCTGACGCGCAATCGCCCCATCACGATCAAAGGGTTCACCAAATAATTTTTGCGTTGCCATATCGAGCAACACATTACCAGCGCCATTATCAAACCCAAATACTTTCTCAGTATCTGTAGAGCTTGCTGAGAGAAAAGTAACATTACTGATCCCGCCAATGTTTTGACAAGCTCGATGTTGATTTGGATCAGATAACAACAATGCATCAATCATCGGCACAAGCGGCGCACCTTGACCCCCTGCCTCAATATCTGCTGTCCGAAAATCGGCGATCGTCTTGATCCCCGTCAATTCCGCAATTACCGCGCCGCGCCCCATTTGCACAGAATAGCCTAGCTGAGTTTGATGATTTTGCGCGTTAGTATCTGGCGGACGATGAAATACAGTTTGTCCGTGCGAGCCAATCAAATCTGGTAAGCGATCGCCTTTTGCCATAATCATGATCGCCGCTTGAGCAAAACTCTCGGCAATGCGATCGTCCAGTTCGCATATTTGCTGTAGCGATCGCGGCGCACCTGCACATACAGCTAATATCTCGGCTCTGAGATCGTCGGCATAGGGATAGGTATATCCCGCGATTAAATTAGTTTCGAGTTTGTTGTGGCGATCAATAATTTCTACTAAAGCCGCATCGATGCCATCCACCGATGTCCCACTCATTAAGCCGATCGCTAATATTTTGTCCGTTGGTGCATTAATCATAATTTTTGTACTCAAAATATAAAGGGCGGCGCTAAGCGCCGCCCTTTATATTATTTCATCCACTCGGTATGGAAAAATTCACCTCTGGGTTTATCGGTGCGCTCGTAGGTGTGTGCGCCGAAATAATCGCGCTGAGCTTGTGTCAAGTTTTGAGGCAAGCGATCGCGACGATAGCTATCAAAATAATCTAATGAAGCACTAAACGCTGGGATCGGAATCCCCAACTGCGCCGCCGCCATAACTACCTTGCGCCAAGCTGCCTCTTTAGAGAGAACAGTTTGTTTGAAATCTTCATCTATCAATAAATTAGGTAGATTGGGATTGCGCTGAAAAGCAAGCTTGATTTTGTCAAGGAAAGCAGCGCGAATAATGCAACCACCTTTCCAAATACGGGCGATTTCGCCAAGATTCAAGTCATAGCCAAACTCGCGAGATGCTGCACCCAAAAGCGCCATACCTTGAGCGTATGAACAAATCTTGGAACAGTACAGCGCATCACGCACTGCATCAATAAATTCTTGGCGATCGCCTTCATATTTAGCAGACGTTGAACTAGTTAAAACTTTAGAAGCCGCAACCCGTTCTTCTTTATAGGAAGACATCACCCGCGCCGTTACTGCCGCGATCATCGTGGGGATCGGTACGCCTAAGTCAAAGGCACTTTGTACCGTCCATTTGCCAGTCCCCTTTTGACCAGCCGCATCAAGAATTTTATTGACCAGCGCATCACCAGTCAGGTCATCAGCTTTGGTGAAAATATCTGCCGTGATATCGATCAGATAAGAATCAAGCTCCGAACTCTTCCAAGCGGTGAAGGTGTCATATAGCTCACTCGCAGTCAAGCCCAAACCAGTGCTAAGCAAATCGTAAGCCTCAGCAATCAACTGCATATCGCCATATTCAATGCCGTTATGCACCATTTTCACATAATGCCCCGCGCTGCCCTTACCGATGTAAGTCACACAAGCGCCGTCATCGACTTGAGCCGCGATTTTAGTCACGATTGGCTCGATTTCGGCATAAGCCGACTTTTGACCACCGGGCATCATGCTGGGGCCATTGAGTGCGCCTTCTTCGCCGCCACTCACGCCCATGCCGATGAACTTGAGATTAAGTTTCTCTAGCTCCACGGTGCGGCGATCGGTGTCGTTATAGAGTGAGTTACCACCGTCAATAATGATGTCGCCTTCATCTAAGAAAGGCTTCAATTCTGCAATCACCGCGTCAACAGGCGCTCCCGCTTTGACCATGATCATAATTTTGCGAGGACTTTCTAAAGAATCCACAAAATCAGCGATCGTAAATGTCCCTTTAAAATTTTTGCCAGCAGCGCGGGTCGCCAGAAACTTATCAGTTTTGTCGCGACTGCGATTATAAACACTCATCGAAAAACCATTGCGCTCAATATTCAGAGCAAGGTTTTCACCCATCACCGCCAAACCAATCAATCCAAAGTTTTGCTTATTAGATGTCATAAACTCCTCTCTATCCATGAACGAATATGCTGTGATCCTAAGTTACAGGCATTTTTGCCTAACTGCCGTAGCAAAAGTATCTTAAGCGTAGATTTAGCCGCGATCGCCAATCCTTTGTAAATTTTTAAGGCAGCTTGTAAAGATAAGTTACTCACAGAAGTAACTTTCAATAGCCTTATTAACAAAGGGCTTAAGCCCTTTGCCTGTTCAAAAATATAAGGTAACTTTGCTTTATTCATTATTTGTTTTTAAAATCACAGAATTTCCTTACTTTTTGACGTTAATTTATAAGATATTATTTTTAAAGTGCCTTACGCTCATTGAATGAGAACCAAAATTTTTATTAAAAGTGTTATTTCACTATATTTTTAACGAAAATGTCGTATTTCACTTAATCACAATTTGCTGTAAGATAATCTTGATATTGACTGGCATATTTTTCCCAGTAATTTTTCGGTAAGGTTTATCCCTTGCTAGACAACTTATTTTTCTGGAGTTTCAGATGAGTAAAATCAATAAGCCCAGCCAATCCGATGACTCAAATAGTAAATTACCAAAATCAGTTATATTCCAACCTCCGACTAAAGATTTGCCTAAATTAGAAGTTGTCAAAGTTATTGCTCCAAAAGCGCCCGAGTCTACTCAGCTTGAAGAGCAGAAGTTAGTTTCGCAGAAAGAGGAACCAATCAAATCGGTTCTATCACTTCCCAAAATTATCCCTGCTTCCGCAAGGGTTAAAACACCTACTTTCAATCGTTATGGGGATGTTCAATCCGATCTAGATAATCGTTCTGAAGATTTTCAAGAACCAAAAGTTTATTTGCAGCCAATTCCTGATGCAACCGAGCCATTTCAGTACCGAGCGATCGGTGTGATTTGTGGCAAATATGTCGCTAGTGAAGATAACTTTTCTAAAGGTTATATTTTGGCTGCGGATGGCTCTCAAGTCGATGCTGTACTACTTGGCAAAATTATTTCGATTGTCAAAAAGCGCTTGCAAAACGATCAAGAATATTTATGGGTGGTATATCCACGCACAAATGACAAAGCAGGTAAACTGCATGTTCAGATATCTGGGGTGTGGGCTCCTGTTGAGCTTGGGAAATCGGATGTACCAATTGATCCTAATGCTCAAGACGGTTATTTTTCTGTACGGGGCGAGATATCAAATCAGTCCACTGAGGATAACTCTGTAATCGTCAAAGTACGACGTGCTGAGCAGAAGTTTGACAAGCAAAAAGATAGAGTCACCAAAGAGTACAGTAAGTTTAAAGTTCGCCTGACGGGGTTATTGCCGACTGATGCAGTAGGGCAGTTTTGGAGTGTAAATGTTCAGCGTCAAGGGGATGCTTTAACGATTATTGATGGTGAATTTATCGGGATCGTTCCTTATAAAGGTAAGCGTCATCAACAGTCTAAAGGTCATCCTGCTGCTGGTAGGTTTGCACCGAGAAGATACGATCGCCCCTATAGCGATCGCCCATTCAAGCCATCCTATAACGGTGATGGTGGCAGTAGTCCAGTGACTATTTATCCACCGCGTCCAAGATCTGCTGAAGATCGCGTACCTCTGCCGAAGCCATTAATCAGGCGCAAAGACCCCATCGAATAAAAAACAACCTCTCGCCATGCGAGAGGTTATTTTTTTAGGGTTGGAGTACCATGCTCCATTCTTTGTTTTGGCTATCCCAAAACGGGGCATCGGTTTCACCAACAACATTGGGCCCCCAGTAAGTACGGGAGCCATCGGTGGCAAAGGCAAAAATCACATCACCTTTACCGATCGCAATTTTGTAATTTGGCAAAGATAGCAATAAGCCTTCTTTGCCGCCTTCATTCGGGGCAAAGTCCCAATTGAGTGGCTCGATCGCTTGCCAAGCATTCTGAGATGTAACTCGTGAAAATAAGACAATCCTCACCGAGCGATCAGTCCGATTGCCGACGCGAAGACTGCCGATATTTTCGCCGTCATTGAGACTAGGGCGCGTAAAA
>JBBRQX010000261.1:0-4645 GCA_038225745.1 Pseudanabaenales cyanobacterium
AATCCTAATAACATCAGAATTACTTAAATTATCTATTTATTCTATCGACTTTTCGCCAATCAGGCTATCCATAGATTTTATCAGATTTATATGGCTTAAATCTAAGTATAACTAGGTATTATGTCAACTGTTGACAACCCTCGTACCACGTTTAGATATTCCTGCGGAGGTGATCAGCGATCGCGCACCATTGGCAGCAGCATTGGGCAAAAGAGTTGGCTTAATCAAAAATATTTGGGTTGATCGCAGTGGTTTATCGCGTTTACTGCGTGTTAGTTCTGATGTTACTGATCGATATACCTATTTAAAGGATACGGCGCGACTATTCTATCGATTTGATTGGGCTGCGTCAGAAACACCGACAAAATTAGGTGTCGATCGCGTAGAAATTGGCGCAACGGTGAATGTCCGTAACGAGGCGGCTGAACTCGAATATCAATTGGCAGGGACATTGGAATATCAAGTTATTCCTGAAAATAATCTTCAAGTGATCAAGATTACAGGCGGTTTTGCACCCGATCGCGTTAGTTCATTTCAATTGCAAAAAATCTCAGGTATTGGTACTGAAAATCAGTTAGTCCTTAGCGATCGCGGTAATGTGCGCGATTTGCTCAAAGATACGCAAATCGAGGTGCAATGCTTTAGTAAACAATCAGCGACTGGTGTAGTCGCCAACGATTATGTCAAACGGCGCACTATCACCTTTAAAGTTCCGCCCAAACTGGAGCCAAGTGATGGGGCGATCATGAATGGTAATATTTACACTTTGCCCGTCGGTCGTTACTGTTCGCCTTGGCTAAAAGCTGATAACAATGCTGCCTATGGAATAGCGATCAATCAAACTACCAAAAGCGGTGCAAAATATAATCAAAGTATCGACTCAGCCTTTGTTGTTGGCAAAAACCCATAGAGGATAAAAAATGGCTACGCCATTTTTTATCCTCTATGGGTTTTTGTACCCTTATGTGAGATTCTGGTATCAAAACAGACCATGCATAATCTGCAAAAGTGTTTATGAGTTCGATTCGTGTTGTCCTAATTGAAGACCATGACCTGACCCGCATGGGCATGAAGATCGCTTTGCAACAGCAGGTCGATCTTGTGTTTGTTGGTGAAGCTGCCACAGGCGCAGAAGGTGTTGCCCTAGTAAACAGCCAACAACCTGATGTGGCGATCGTAGACTTGGGCTTACCTGACATGGATGGCGTGGAAGTGACGCGCCAAATTAAAGCGGCGGCTACTGAAGCAGGTCGAGCCACTAAAGTTTTAATTCTGACCCTGACCGATAGCCAACAGACTGTACTTGCTGCTTTTGCCGCAGGTGCAGATTCCTATTGCATCAAAGATATTAGTTCCGAAAATCTCGTCCAAGCTCTGAAACTAACGGCTGAGGGCAACTCGTGGATCGATCCCGCGATCGCCAGTATTGTTTTGCAGCAGGTGCGCCGCCGCGAAGCTACGGTAGAAATTGATGCTGCGGAAGCTGATTACAAACAAGTGCTTGCGGCAACGCCACTAACTGAGCGCGAGTTAGAAGTGTTATCTGAGATTGTCAATGGCAACAGTAATGCAGAAATCGCTGAGCGGCTGTATATCACCGTTGGCACTGTCAAAACCCATGTGCGAAATATCTTGAATAAGCTATGCGCTGACGATCGCACTCAAGCGGCGGTACGCGCTCTTAGAGCAGGGCTTGTCAAGTAAATCACATAAGAAAAGGTTACTTTTCTTATGTGGTGAAGCGATTTCTGATGTAAATAGCAACGCTGGTAACACAGAGTAAAGGTGTTAGCCAATCACCCCAAAGCACATATAACGTCTTGGTATCTCTTAAGTAAACTGTTTCTAAATGGGTTTCATAGGTATTCACATCGGATAGCCAGATTGTGCGCCCATTAGGATCGACAAAGCCCGAATAGCCTGTGTTTGTAGCTCTGACTGCCCAGCGATCGCTTTCGATCGCTCTGGCGACATCTTGGGCATGATGTTGCGCTGACATATAGGATGCAAAATGAGAATTATTAGAAGCAGAGAGAATTAATCTTCCACCTGCGGCGGTTTGAAAACGGAAAGTAGCGGGATAGGCGGATTCGTAACAAACACCCACAATAAAGCGTCCCCAAGGCGTGTCCACGAGTTGTTCGCCAGAGCCAGCATCGACTTCGCCACGCAATGGGGATAAGCGTTTAATCAAACCTCCTAAAATCGGTTTAAAGGGAATATATTCACCGACTGGCACGAGTCGAACTTTATCGTATTGACTGAGAATTTTATTGGAACCATCAATCAAAAAGAGACTATTTGTGTAATTATTTGGATCTTCTGTATTAGGATTGCGAGTTTTACCAAAACTACCTAGCCAGATAGGAACGCGATATTTCTCCACTGCGAGATCGAATTTTTCGCGAAGTGGATTGTAGTCGGGATAGCGTGAAGAAATCGCAGTTTCAGGTGTGACGATCATCTCTGCACCTGACTTTGCTAATTTCTCATAGCCCTTGGTGTAGTTATCAATGGCGATTCCTTTTCCTTCGGGTTTGACACTGAGCGAATTGGGGATATTGCCCTGAATAATTCCTGCTTTGATTGCTTGACCATTACTGCTTGCCATGCGATCGCCTTGCATTTCCCATGCACCATAGCTAGCGATCGCTACTAAAACAGATATAGCCGCGATCGCATAGCGTCGTCTTTCCTGCCGAGTCTTATGCAATAAAATTTCTGCTAATAATCCATTGATCGCCACGATCGCCGTCGTCATCGTTTGCTGTCCAGAAAGGCGACTAATCTGCAACATCAATAAATCATGGGGACTTTGGGTATAGGCGATCGCTGTCCAATAAAGGGGGCCCCAACTCCAAACAATTTCCAATCCACTAAACATCGCACAAGCAATAATTACGCGACTCGCTACATTTAGTCGCTGTGTGAGCAATGACATCCCCCCCGCCCACAAGCCAGACAATACAGCTCCCCAAGCTGTAATCAGCACCCAAATCAGTGTCGCAATCCAAAAACTTGTCCACCAAGGTACGCCCATCCATTCCATTGGATGCACGCTAGTAATCCAAAATAGCGCCATACCGTGATAGCAAAATCCCCACATTGCGCCCATGGCGATCGCCTCTTTGACTTTCAGCTTTTGAGCAAGCATCCAGAGAGGTATCAGGGCGACCCACGCTAGCCACCATTGACTAAATGGATCGGGAGTTAGTCCCATCAGCACACCACCAAGGGAGGCAAATAGGATGTTTCGCAGGTTTCGCATAGAAAAGCCAAGTAGTTTTTGTATTATGACACAGAGATTTTGATGATCTTGACATACTCTCTTCCCAGTGAAAGATTAGACGTTGCACTTGCGCCACAGCTTTTTTGGTTTTGGTTTTACGCCTACCTACTTAGAACCTGCTAGGATCGGAAACAAAGCCTAAGATGTATTGAAAATTTCATCAATTATATTTCATTCAATCAGTTGAGATAACTTCAATGAATCTGGAGATTTACAGCAGCAGGTAGAATTGTATGGAATTTTTGATTTTTTTTGCAGTTCTCTGGGTACTTTGGTCGATGAGTTCTCGACGCTGGAAACGCCGAATTATATACCCATTGGCGATTATGGGGTTGGTTTATGCCTTCCTAACCTCTCCATTCATGCTCAGCTTGGCAAGCCAAGGTTTAATGTTTACCCTGCCCCAAGATTCTGGAGAAAGGACTGATGCAATTGTCATTTTGGGACGTGGTGAGCCATTTCGTTCTAAGCGAGTAGAATTGGCTGCCGAACTCTGGCAAGAGCATCGGGCAGCGACAATTTTTGTCAGTGGAATGTTAGACGCTGAGGAGATGATTACAGAACTGCATGAACAAGGAATTCCTAAAAGCCAATTGAGTGGTGAACGATGCTCACAAACAACGGAAGAAAATGCACAATTTACATCGGCTGTACTTCGTCAGCAAGGGATTAAGAAAATTTTATTGTTGACTGATGTTCCTCACATGTTGCGATCGCAGATTTTATTTCAGAATTTTGGGTTTACGGTTATTCCTCGCCCGATCGCTTTGCCCGTAAGTTGGAGTACAACTAGGCAACTAAGTGTTGTGTTGCGAGAATATGCTGGTTTAATCGGTTATCATTGGCAAGGTCGCTTGCGCCAACGCACCCAAGAAGAAATCGATTATCCATCTGAAAAAGTTACTTATCGACTCAAAGCTTGGAATTGTCAGGTTCAAAAAATATCGAACTCGAATTAATTTAGGATTATGTTTCAACCAAAAGCAGAAATTATTGCTGATAGTGTCAATGTGATCGGCGATCGCCTGACGACATTTGTGCTGACTTACCATCGTATGATTCACTCAGAGTTTATGACCCATCGGATGCTCAGCAAAAATAGCAGCAGCAGCCGCGCGATTCCTGTGGAGAAAATGATCAGACTTGTCGAGAGTCAAGAAGTCTATCCATTGCACTGGGGAAAGAATCAAAAGGGAATGTCTGCTCAAACGGAAGTTACTGAAGATGAAATCAAAGCAGCGTCGGAAGTCTGGCAGGAAGCTAGAAACGACGCAATCCGTCATGCGCGGCGGTTGATCGAAATTGGCATTCATAAACAGGTTGTCAATCGACTTCTAGAACCTTTTTCGACGATTA
>JBBRQX010000262.1:0-4612 GCA_038225745.1 Pseudanabaenales cyanobacterium
AACTATCCGCTGGTATGCATTAGGTGTAGGCATCGCCGACTTCATTTTGATGTGCTACGCCTTCTGGAAAAACTACGATCCGAGCAGCGCAACATTCCAACTCGCGGAAAAGTACAGTTGGATACCCCAACTAGGACTTAGTTGGGCAGTCTCAGTCGATGGTATTTCTGCGCCTCTAGTGCTGCTAGCAGGACTTGTCACCACGCTATCTATTTTTGCGGCATGGCAAGTTGATATCAAACCGCGCTTGTTTTATTTCCTGATGCTGGTGCTGTACTCCGCCCAGATCGGCGTATTCGTCTCCCAAGATTTATTGATGTTCTTCATCATGTGGGAAGTCGAATTAATTCCTGTATATCTGCTCGTTTCGATCTGGGGAGGTCAAAGACGACAATATGCAGCCACTAAATTTTTGCTTTACACGGCAGCCGCTTCGATTTTTATCCTAGTCGCTGGCTTGGGCATGGCTCTCTATGGCGACAACATGACCTTTGATATGGCTGAGTTAGCTCTCAAAGATTTCCCTCTTGCCCTAGAACTTCCCCTTTATGCAGGATTATTAATTGCCTTTGGTGTCAAACTCGCAGTTTTCCCCCTCCATACTTGGCTACCCGATGCCCACGGCGAAGCCTCCTCACCTGTATCGATGATTTTGGCGGGAGTATTACTGAAGATGGGCGGCTATGGTTTAATTCGCATAAATATGGGATTACTTGACCATGCTCATGTTTACTTTGCACCAGTCTTAGCAATGTTGGGCGTAGTTAATATTATTTACGGCGCGGTAAATTCTTTTGCCCAAACCAATATGAAGCGCCGACTTGCTTTTTCATCGGTCTCACACATGGGATTTGTCTTAATTGGCATTGCCTCATTTACTGATTTGGGAATCAGTGGCGCGATGTTGCAGATGATTTCTCACGGTTTAATTGCTTCGGTTTTGTTCTTCCTCGCAGGTGTGACATACGATCGCACCCATACGATGTCACTAAACGAGATGGGCTATATCGGTAAAGTGATGCCCAAGGTGTTCGCCTTATTTACCGTTAGTGCATTGGCATCTCTGGCGCTGCCTGGAATGAGTGGTTTTGCTAGTGAAATCTCAGTCTTTGTGGGTATGACTTCAAGTGATGTCTACAGTTCGACATTCCGCACTGTGACCGTGTTTTTAGCCGCAGTTGGCGTGATCCTCACACCGATTTATTTGCTATCGATGCTGCGTGAGATTTTCTATGCTTCTGATGCAAATCCCACCTGCGACATCAATCCAACTCGCGGCATTTCAGATATTAGTCTCAAGTCGCAAGGTAATCAAGAAGTCGTTTGTTTTGGTACAAATTGCATTTTGCCTAGCGAAGCTGAATTTAGTGATGCTCGACCTCGTGAGGTGTTTATTGCCGTTTGCTTCTTAGTGCCGATCATTGCGATCGGCGCTTATCCGAAGATCGCAACTAATCTCTACGATGCAACGACTACTGCAATCAATTCACAGATGCTTCTTTCCCACGAGCAGATTTCTCTTCAAAAGAATGCTCAAATTTTTGCTACCAAGTCTTCTTTTCCGACACTTTCCGAAGTTAAGGTTAATGTAGTCGGTAGCTAATTTGCGACAAAAGCGAAGCCAGATTTACTATAAAAGCCCCGCTTCGCGGGGCTTTTATAGTAAATCTGGCTAAAATAATTCTTAGTTACCCTTGGGTTTGTCTTGCTCACTACAACGAAACCTTTGAGCCTCAGAGGTTTTCGCATGTTTAGTTTTGCGACCGCTAACCCGCTCTCGCCACATCAAAAAAGACGATCGCTTCATTGACTTCCGCATGATTTTAATAACTTCAGGCTCAGAAATCCCAAATTGTTCGTAAATCGTGTCAAAGGTAGTCCGATCTTCCCATGCCATCTCGACAATGCGATCAATATCAACAGCGGTCAATGTTTTTAAAGTCTGTTTATCCATGCCAATAATCTCTTGATAAAATGATTGCCGCGCTTGGCGCGGCAATCATTTTTATTTTAGTTTTGTTTCCAATGACGCGCTAATTGCTTTGCTTTTAGCCCTGATTCGATTACTTCGAGTAGTCTGGTCATACCTGTTGTATTCACAATTTCATAGGTTTTATTTGCCCGACGACAAGCCTCGATCGCTCTTTCAGTAAGTGAGTGGCTGGCATAACCCGTCACGATAATAATTAAATCGCCACCTGCAATTTGACTCTCGCCTTGCGCCGCAAGTTGTAAGCCATCCTGTTCGGTGTACCACATCAAATTAATTGCCGAGTCGCGTAAGCGATTTTTGACAGCTGTTTGTAAGCGATCGTGTCCACCAAATACCAATACTTTGCCACCAAGATCGGTATACAAAGCAGGACGTTTTTCTGACTTGCGGTGTCTGGTTGTTGGCTGCACATCAGGAGCGCGATCAACGCGAGAACGGTTTTCGAGAGCTTTGTTGTAAATAAAGGTCAGCGTTTGTTCATGGCTGCCACGCAAACGAGCAACGGGCCCCTCTTCACTGTGGGAGTTTATTTGATCGATTAGCGCCTCGACCACTTCTTCGAGAAAGCCGATCGCTTTTAAGTCATTGGCATATCCACGCACGGCGATCGAAGCATCTGTGGCACTGAAGAAATCATGTTGTTCCTCGATCATCTCTAATAGATCGGCTTTTAATTCCAGTCGCCATTGAGTCGTTTGTTCGGTTATTCGTTCATCTAGTAGTCTTTCTTCGCTCAAAATCAATTGGCGATCGGCAAGCTGGGCGGCTAGGATCGGAGCCTCAGCAATTTCCTGCCGAATATCGGCGGCTTTTTTTTCTAGCCTTTGCTTAGTCTCACTGCCTTGACCTTCACGGCTAAATTCTTTCAGCATCTGCTCAATTTTTGCTAGCAAGGGTTTCAATCTTGCTTCAATTTGGGATACTGCTTCTTGGATTTGGCGATCGCGTTGTAGTTGCAGCCGATTCTGCTCTAACTCCACCTTTGCCATCGACAGCAGATCGCTAACCGAGGCTTCTAGTTCGTCTAATTCAGAAATATGCATATTTATTTACTTAAGATTACCTAATATTTGCTTAATTTTAATAAATCGAGAATAAGTCGGGGGATATGACCCTGATTAAGTAATTATAAGAAGTTATAGTCACTATTTTCTAATGTAACCTCTCGCTTGCCTAAGTGTGTATAGTTTTATGCCTCAAACCGATATCAATCCTGCGACGTATATTGATTACGCCCTGTTAGATCCAGCCGCTAGCCACGAACAAGTTGATCGCGCATGTGAGGAAGCCGATCGCTTAGGATTTGCTAGCGTCTGCGTATATCCTTGCAACGTCAAGCGAACGACGGAACGACTACTCAAAACTAAGGTAGAAATTTGCACTGTAATTGGCTTTCCTAGTGGCGCAACTACTTCAAACGTTAAGCTTTATGAAGCGATGGAAGCCGTAGAAAACGGAGCCACAGAATTAGATGTCGTTATTAACTTTGGTTGGCTAAAAACGGGACAAACTAATTTATTGCACCAAGACATTGCTCAAATCTGTGAAGGGTCAGGCAAACCTGTCAAAGCAATTTTAGAACTAAGCTTGCTCACGCCCGATGAGCAGGAACTCGCCGCCGAAGTCTGCATGGATGCAGGAGTAGCTTTTTTAAAAACAGGCACAGGTTGGGCAGGAGCCGCCACGGTCGAAATGGTGAAATTCCTTAAAGAAATCTCAGGCGGCAAAGTTGGCATTAAGGCTTCGGGCGGGATTCGGACTAGAGAGCAGGCGATCGCCTTAATCGAGGCAGGCGCAACTCGCATCGGTACATCTCACGGCGTAGCGATCGCCCGTGAGTAAATCTAACTCTGGCGATCGCCTCTACTTTTACTAACGCATCGCTTCGCGATGAACTTTGACTAATTTAATCTCGTCTTCTTCAGCGAGATACTTATTCATTGCAAAAACAACATACTCAGGCTTGAGATTGCTGTCTGGCTTACAGCTACCCATAAAATGAATTTTAGGCAACTCAGGATCGGGATTAATTACATTGATCGCAAATAAGCGATCGCGTAGTTCCAAGATTTGATGGCGACCTGACTTCGAGACTTTCGGCATTTGGATCGAAGTTGCAGCGATCGCGCAATAACCTGCACCTTCGAGTAAATCCATAACATCGGCAACATGGCGATCTTTGGGCGTGATAAATGCACAGGTGAGCGTATATTCGGCAACTTCTAGTAAAGAATCTAGGGAAGGAGAATGCACAGGAACTTCTTCGATCGCATAAATTGGTAAATCTGCATCTAGTTCTGCCATGAAACGTTCTTGAAACTCCTGAATAGGAATAATTGCTGTCAGTTCAAAATCGACAAACTCAGCATTGCTAGTTTGTCCGAGGGGTAGAGCTTTGGCGATCGAAATACGCGGTGATGGGCTAAAGCCTTCAGTATAGGCAACAGGTATCGCCGCACGACGGGCGGCGCGTTGGAAGAAACGATGTAAATCGAGATGGGAAATCAAACTCATATCTCCGAGTTTGCCAAACTTGATGCGAACGCGCTGCACTCTAGGTGGAACGATTGGCTTCTCTAAAGAAATCTCAGGAATTTCTGGTGGTGGAATGACGACATT
>JBBRQX010000263.1:0-4603 GCA_038225745.1 Pseudanabaenales cyanobacterium
CAACCATAGGAATATTCTCAGCCAACCAATTAGACCTATTTTACAGCCTATCTAAGAAGTTTGTATAAAATTTGCGGCGATTTCAATTTCATTCATCAACAAATATTCTCAAATGATTTGATGGGTTTTAACAGGGCGATCATCTCAACAATCATCATCTCAAGTTTATTAAGTGGCGATCGCATATTCTCAAACGATTTGCTTTTAGTAGGAGATCGCCCCTAAATAATTACTTTGTAACATTTCTCAGCACTTACGGAATAAAAATGCGCCTTGTTCCCAAATAATCATTGATATAAAGAGTGAGTTCAATGAGACGAGTTACACATAAATCTCGATAGATAGAATCAGTTAGTAACCGATTCCCATCGCCAACAGTCACAACAGGAAGTGAAGTAGACATATTTTCTTCACGCAGTACTTGTTCTAGTGACTCCTCACCCTTCATTCTGCGATTAGCTGTTAACAAAAGCATCTGGTTAGCCTGAGCAAATCGCCAAACTACGCGATCGCTACTGTCCGCAGGTAATCCAACCTCTTCAAAGAAAATGAAACGGATAGGCAATAAGTCCAGCCAGCCTTGATTAGTGAGGCTTCCTGATAACAACAATGCGTGTCCTTCAAGGTTATGATCGACTAGAAAAATCATGCAAGAATATTTGACTTAGCCTGAATTTCAGCCTTCTGTTGTCGAAGCTTTTGCCAAGCTGCTTCTCGACCACTCGGTGGTGGCATTTTAGAGATCTTAGCGGTTAATTCGCGATTTTGTTCAGCATAGTAGCTTTTTAGTTCTTCAGCTTCTTTCAGAACTAGTTGGTATTCTGACTCAACTTCAACTCGATTTGTCTGAATATACTTGAGAGCCTCATTGATTTGAGTCTCAGTGAGGTGTAAAAGTCCTTGAATAAATTGTGGGGGATACTTAGCAGCCACATAATCCATCACATCATAGATAGTGATCCTAGTTCCTGATATGATCAGTCCTCGCTCTGTGCGAGTCACAATTGGCTGTTGATTAAGGGTTCCAGTCATGTCCATAGGTAGACCCAAAACTATTTATATCTCCTAATCTCTCAATTGTATCATTTATTATTTTTAACAGCGATCGCCTCAATATTCATCTTCTCAAGTTTGTAAGGGGCGATCGCTATCTCACTCGACAACAAATATTCTCAAATGATTTGATGTGTTTTAGAGTGCGATCGCTAATAATCTCTCGGAACTCATCAATGAGTGCGATTCGTTCAGTGTGAATCACGGTAACCAGTCCGTACATAACCACTGAAGCTAGAAATCCTAGAGTATAGCTTAACAGTCCAGATGATATAGGTGAAAACCCTATCGTCTAAACTCAAGACTGACTCCTTATCTGCCCACACTGAGTAAACTCGGTTTTTACAGAGTGAAGCTGGGAACAGGGCGTAACCAGACATCTAAATGCTGATGACACTGACGCTAATAGGGAGTCCCTATGATGAAACAGAGCCTAAAAAAGCAACCTATGAGTAGAAAGACGCAAATAATAAAGTTAGGACTTACGCAAATTAACCAAGAACTAAAGTTCTTAGCTTAAAGCTAAAGTCAGTTAAAACTGACTAAAAAAAGCCTCATACCAACCTATTTCAACAGGTTTAAGCTTTCAGCCCGCAATTTATTGCAGGGATATTGCGTAAGTCCTAAGACATACAAAATCAAGGATTAGCGTTGCGGCGCAAAGCGCCGCAACGTCTAATTTTTCACTGGGAAGGGAGTATCTTCTCTAACCGAACCATCCTGACGTTTCTGAGATACCGATATAGATAGATCGTCTATAGGGAGCATCTCAGTTTGGTGCTGAGTATTTATATTCAGCACCAAACTGAGATGCTCCCAATCTGTCACTGTTGAATAATTTGTAAAGTTAGCACATTGCGCCGCTTTTATTTGGTTTCATCGCAATTTGCTGTAGTCGAGTATCTTTGTATTCATAGTTTGATTATGCTTTCTTATTTATGAACAAATACAACCGTAGAAAATTTTTACTTCGAGTTAGAAATTTGACCTATGCTGGAGCAACAAGCTGGCTTTGTGGATGTGTAGGTGCGTCTAGTCAGCAGTCTGATCGCTTAATCAGTCAATTACCAAATAATTCAGGCGATGATAAACAGCAGATTATTGTAATTGGCGCAGGGATTGCGGGTATTACAGCTGCCAAAAAGTTACAGACTGAAGGATATCGTGTGGTTGTGCTAGAAGGTCGCGATCGCATTGGTGGCAGGATTTGGACAGATAATTCTTTGGGAGTTCCATTAGATTTAGGTGCAGCATGGATTCACAAAGTCAATGGTAATCCGCTATCTCCTATAGTAAAACAGTTGGGAATTAGCACGATCAAATCTGATTATGATTCACAATGGAACTATCAAGGTGTTAATCAGCTTTTGGATGAAGTAGAAGAACGCCGCATAAATAAGGTTTTTCAGATTTTTACGACAAGAGTAGCGAAATTAAAAGATGAAAATCCATTATCAAATTCAACTTCTTTAGCAGAAGTCGCTCAACAAGTGATTCAATCGGAAAGAATAGATGGAATTACGCTCAAAGGCTTTCGCGCAAGACTAGCATCGGCAATTGAGAGCGAAATGGGTGATAATCTTGCCAATCTAGGCATCAGAGGTTTTAACGAAGATGCAGAATTTACGGGAGCAGATGTGGTCTTTCCTCAGGGTTATACGCAAGTTGTGCAAGCTTTAGCAAAGGATTTGGATATTCGTACTGGACATCTGGTGCAGAAGATTGATTACGATGATATGGGTGTCAAGGTGACAACTAATCACGGTACTTTTAACGGTTTAAGGGTGATTGTTACAGTGCCGTTAGGTGTGCTGAAAAGCGGTGCAATCAACTTTTTACCTACATTACCAAAAGCAAAGTTAAGAGCTATTCAGCAATTAGGGATGGGCGCTCTGAACAAATTAGTTCTTAAGTTTCCCAAGCAGTTTTGGTCATCAGAGCCTCATAGTCTCGCATATGTAAATAACGATCTTGATCGCCAACTCCCTGATCGCTATATCGAGTTTTGGAACTGGCAGAAATATATTAAACAGCCGATTTTAGTTGCTTTAGTAAGTGGAAGTTTTTCGCGATCGCTATCACAAATGTCGCAATCTGAAGCCACCCAAAACATTATGATGGATTTACAAGCCATGTTTGGCAAAGATATTTCGCCGCCAACTGCCTCATTATTGACTCAATGGCATAACGATCCTTTTGCCTATGGTTCCTACACAATCTTTACACCTAATGCAAGTTTTGAAGATTGCGATCGCTTAGCGGAACCAGTTGGTGATCGTCTGTTTTTTGCAGGTGAGGCGACCTATGGCAAATATTTAGGGACAGTTCATGGTGCTTTATTGAGTGGCGAGAGGGAAGCCAACAGAATTTTTAAAATTGATAATTTAAAAAACTAAAGTTAAAAACTCATGCAATGGTTCACATCAATCGGCAAAACTCTAAAGCTCGATCGCATTGCAAATATTGCTAAAGATGCTAAAGATGCTCTGTGGCAAACCAATTGTCCATGGTGTAAGCGTCCTGCGGATAAAGTTTTATGCAAAGATCGCGCTATCTCACCTAACAATCATTCTCAAATGAATTTCCTCTAATCCTCTACATCGCTATAATTAGAAAGTCAGGCGATCGCCAGTTAGATGCCGACTTCTACTCAACTAATTAACTTTGCTATGGTTACGACTGAAGCTCTCAATGAATTACGCCAAACACTCCGTAAGGGTCAGCAAACAATGGCAGATTGGCGGGGTGGCGAATTGGCGGTGTCAGCCGTGCCAGGCGCGGGTAAATCAACAGGAATGGCAGTGGCAGCGGCGATCGCGATCGCGAATTTCCAGCTAAATCGCCAAAAGCAATTGGTAATCGTTACTTTTACACGTTCGGCGGTAAGCAACATTCGCAAAAAAGTATCAGAACATCTAAAAAAGCTGCATCTTCCCCAAAGTGCTTTCACTGTTAGCACTTTGCATAGTTTGGCTTATACAATCGCTAGCGCTCATCGTGAGCTATCAGGATTTGGATTAGGGGAAACGGCGATCGTTTCGGAATCGCAAAAGCAACGATTGATTCGGAATGCTACGAATATCTGGGTGAAGGAAAATCAAAAATTATATGATCTGATGCTAGAAGGAAAAAGCTTTGATGGCGAAGATACAGAACGCTTGCGACTACAGACGGTATTGCGAACTGATGTCTTACCTAGCTTGGCAAAAGAGGCGATCGCTACAGCCAAAAGTTCAGGATTGAGTGCTGCTGATTTGCGTGAAGCGGCGACAACTAACAGCGGCGACATTTTAATGATCGCAGCGGGACTTTATGAAACCTATGAGCGACTTTTGCGACAAGAAGGCGCGATCGACTATGACGATATGATTTTGGGCGCGTTGCGAGTATTGAAAAATGAAGGGGTACGAAAATATTGGCAAGAGCGGATTTTTGCGGTGTTTGAAGATGAAGCACAGGATTCTTCTCCTCTACAGACTAAGTTGTTAGAGATTCTTGCCGAGGGTGAGGGGCTTAAAAACCTGATGCGAGTTGGCGATCCTAATCAAGC
>JBBRQX010000264.1:0-4598 GCA_038225745.1 Pseudanabaenales cyanobacterium
AAAGACTAAAGGGAATAAATTCCCTCGTTCGCTTACCTCTCAGCGCTGAAGCGCCTGAGTTTCCCGCGTATCGTGTGATCCTATGATGGCACATCAAGCCACTTTTTTTCATAATGCGATCGCTGGGTTAAGTCCATAAGCAACTGTGACCATGCGCCTTCATAGAGGCTTGGTGTCATGGGTTGTCTGGTTTGGATGGCATGCACCCAGCGATCGCAAATTGCTAGTACAGGCGCAAGACGACCATCAGCATAGGTTTTTGGTAGGTCATATTCAGTTGGAATCGGCATAACTTTTAGTTCGGGATGATTAAGTTTGCCTTGATACAAACTAAATCCATGCACATAATCAGATTGATTAGAACTGCCTAATACTAAAGTTCCATTTTCACCATAAATCGTCAGCCAATGCCCACGACCGCGATAGGTGGCGGTGCTGAGAGAAATGTTGCAAGGAGTTCCATCGGCTAGTTCTAAGAGAATGTTACAGGTGTCATCAGCATCGACGGGATGTATAACTCCATTAGAATCAGGACGTTCAGTAATACTTGTAATGAGTTGCCCAGAAAGACTTTTGATATCACCAAATAGCCAGCGTACATAATCAAAAACGTGAGAACCGATCGCCCCTAACGCACCGCCGCCGTAGGCTTTTTGACTATACCAATTCCAAGCTCGTTTGGGATCGGCTCGACCTTGCACTAGCCAATCGATCTCGATCAGCCTTTTCTTGCCAATATGATTATTATCTAAATTGTTATCTAATAAATGTTTGAGATATCGCCATTGCGGAACACAGCGAAATTCAAAGTCCGTGGCAGTAATTACTTGATGCTGTTGAGCAAGACGATAAAGCGCGATCGCTTCCTGAGCATTCATCGTCACGGGCTTTTCTAGTAAAATATGTTTACCTGCCTCGATCGCCGCTTTCGCCTGTTCATAATGAAAACTTGGCGGTGTGGAAATAGTGACTGCTTGAATTTCAGGAAGTGCAAGTAAATTTTCAAGGCGATCGCAAGCGTGGGGAATACCAAACTTATCAGCAATCTGTTGCGCTTTGAGGCGATCGCGATGGTACACCGCGACAACTTCTGTATCTGGATGGATTTGGAGAGCAGGAATATGAATAATCTGTCCGAAGCCCGTTCCGATAATACCGACACCAATTTTTGACATGCTTTTTATAGTTCTCTCTTTTTTGACAATATTTTAAGTTTTACAGCAATATACTGTCCTTTCTAAAACTCTATTCCTGCTTGAGCTTTGACACCTTGTTCTCTAAAAGGGTGTTTGACCAGTTCCATTCTTGTTACTAAATCGGCAACTTCAATCAGTTCGGCAGGTGCGCCGCGACCAGTGAGAATGACATGGGCATCAGCAGGTTTCTCTTTTAGTCCCGCAATCACGGTTTCGACATCGAGATAACCTAGTTTTAGAGCAATATTCACTTCATCAAGTAGAACTAATTTGTATTCAGGATTTTTGATATAACTAAGTCCGACTTCCCATGCTTCTTTAGTTTTGGCAATATCGCGATCGCGGTCTTGAGTTTCCCATGTAAAGCCTTCACCCAATGCTTGAAAAGCTAGTTGCTCTTGCCACATGGCAAATACTTTCTTTTCCGCAGGTTCCCACGCACCTTTGATGAACTGGACGATCGCCACTTTATATCCATGCCCTAGCGATCGCAGCACCATTCCCAGTGCCGCCGTGGTTTTGCCTTTACCGTCACCTGTGTTAACAATGATTAATCCTTTTTCGAGGTTACGCTCTGCAACTCTCTGATGTTGCACCTCTTGGCGGCGTTGCATTTTGGCACGATGTTGCTCGGTAGTAAGTTCAGTCATGGGTATTTACGATAAAGTGGCGGCGAATAGATTTTGCTTAGGTATAGCATCTTTACAGCGCTGTGCGCTCAAACCAGAACCAGTAAAAATTTTGAAAGGGTTGCTAAGCAACCCTTTCAAAATTTTTACTGTAGTTCGTTTGGTCAGCGAAATAAAACTTTAAAGCCCAAAAAAGCTCTAGCGCACGCTGCGCGTGCGCCACAGCTTTTTATAAGAGTGATTGCAATATATAGCTCAAGCCTGCGCTCGATAATGGAACTGAGAGATTATCTGTGCCACCTGGGGAGAAAGCTTCGAGTAAAGCAGCGATCGCCGCAATCGGAATGGCAATACCGATATCCTTGAGCCGAAATCCATTAGCTATTCCTAAAATACTAATTATCACGATTAGACTCGTCACAAACATGGCAAATGAGCCTTCGAGACTACGCTTGTTGCCCAAATGGATAAAAGTATGTTTGCCGAAACGCTTGCCAATTAGCGCCGCCATGCCATCGCCCCAAGACATGACCATTACGCCGATCGCGGCATATTGCGGATGATGCTCCCATAAAACAGTAACTAAAATCGTGATGCTGAGAGCGTAATAGAACACGCCGTAGGTTTTGCGCCCCACGTCATTGAGCATCGATAAAATATTTATATTGTGAGAAGCTAAGGCGATCGCGCTAAATATTACGCCTGCACCTATACATATCCATGTCGGGATATGTAACCACCACGCAATTAGTAATACATTACCAGTGCCAATATGGACAACTTTGCGGACTAATTCGGGATCTTGGTTAAGGCGATGCAAAATTTCTGAAACCAAAAAAACTAGACCGAGCCAGACTGTGACTGCGCTAATTTGAGTGATTAAACTTGTTGTCGGAAAACTTTCGCTAATTATAGGCATTTAACAAGTTAGAGCAGAAATACTCTTGCGCTTTTGATTCTAACTGTGATTTTAATCTTGATTTTCAGTTATTGCTATACTAGCCGCACAAAGTGCATCCTGACCAAATTTTAACTATATTTGACTTACATTTTAATTACATTTCGCGATCGCAAATCTCCTAGCCAATTCTAAGCAACCCCCAATATCAAAAATGTCTAATGATTCTCAGCCCCATCCTTTAACTCGTCTGCTCCACTATACCCGTAATTATCGCCAACAAATTTGGATTGCGACGACTTGTTCGATTTTGAATAAGTTTTTCGATCTCGCTCCACCAGTTTTGATAGGCGCAGCGATCGATTTGGTATTACAAAAAGATAACTTCTGGGCAAATCCTTTTGGCGTGGAAGGATTACCAGCGCAGTTGTTTGTGCTTTCTGCAATCAGTGGTGTGATTTGGGGTTTGGAATCAATTTTTGAATATGCCTATGCGCTCCAGTGGCGAAATCTTGCTCAAACCGTACAGCATGAATTGCGCCTTGATGCTTATCAACATTTGCAAGAATTGGAAATGGCTTACTTTGAAGAACGCAGTTCGGGCGAATTGATGTCGATTTTGAGCGATGATGTCAATCAATTGGAACGGTTTCTAGATGGTGGTGCGAATGAGGTTATTCAAGTTTCGGCGACGATTATTTTAATCGGTGGTACATTTTTTATAATTACGCCGAATGTGGCTGGGTTAGCGATGTTGCCGATGCCATTTATTCTGTGGGGTTCGATTTGGTTTCAGAAATTCCTTGCGCCGCGCTATGCGGAAGTTCGGGAGAAAGTGGGTTTACTCAATGGGCAGTTATCCAATAATATCGGTGGAATCACCACGATTAAAGCATTTATCACCGAGAACTATGAACGCAAACGAATTGAGAAAGAGAGCGATCGCTATCGGCAAAGTAATCGTAAGGCGATCGCCTATAGTGCTGCTTTCGTCCCTTTAATTCGGATTTTGATCTTCGTGGGATTTATTGCGATCTTATATTACGGTGGATTGGAAGTACAAGCACAAAAGCTATCTGTCGGTAATTACTCGGTAATGATTTATCTAATTCAGCGCTTATTATGGCCATTAACGCGCTTGGGCGAAACCCTCGATCAATACCAAAGAGCGATGGCTTCGACAAATCGGGTTCTCGATTTATTAGATACGCCGATCGCGATTCATTCGGGTTCTCAAGTTTTGCAAACACAAGTCAAGATTCAAGGAGATATTCAATTAAAAAATGTCACCTTTGGCTATGCTGCCAACTTCCCAATTATCGAGAATCTCTCCTTAGAAATTCTTGCCAATAAAACTACGGCGATCGTCGGGGCAACAGGTTCAGGCAAAAGCACTTTAGTCAAATTACTTTTGCGTTTATACGAAATTCAATCGGGAAATATATTTCTCGATCGCATTGATATTCGCGACTTAGAATTGCGATCGCTACGTTCTTGTATGGGCTGTGTCAGTCAAGATGTATTTTTATTTCATGGTTCCGTTTTAGAAAATGTTGCCTATGGTTCCTTTGATGCAACAGTGGAGCAAATTGTTGAAGCGGCGAAGATTGCCGAAGCTCATGAGTTTATCGAAGCTTTGCCTAAGGGTTACGATACGATTGTGGGTGAGCGTGGTCAAAAGCTTTCGGGTGGACAGCGACAAAGAATTGCGATCGCGCGAGCGGTGTTACGCAATCCGCCGATCTTAATTCTCGATGAGGCGACTTCGGCAGTTGACAATGAGACAGAAGCGGCGATTCAGAAATCTCTAGATTTGATTACCAAAAATCGCACAACGATCGCGATCGCCCATCGTCTATCGACAATTCGTAATGC
>JBBRQX010000265.1:0-4586 GCA_038225745.1 Pseudanabaenales cyanobacterium
CGATTTACGCCGCTATGGAACTGTACCTCATGCTGGCTTTGGGCTAGGTTTTGAGCGCTTAGTTCAGTTCATTACAGGTATGGGCAATATTCGTGATGTGATTCCATTCCCTCGATTTCCGCAGAGTGCCGAATTTTAAAAACCAGTTTAGGATTTTGCAGAGCCATTGGCGCTGCAAAATCCTAAACTGTTGCTTCATGTGCTAGTTCGCCCATGATGTAAGTTGCCGCGATCGCCCGATCATCTCCCATAATCATCGTGGCAAATAACTGATCAGAGATTTCGCCTAATGTTTGCGGCATTATCTCATCTGTTAATTTATTGCGTAGCGCCATGATCGGCGTTGAGCGCAGATTCAGAACCACAAAATCGGCTTCTTTGCCAATCTCAAAATTTCCTAATTTATCATCCAGACATAAAGCTCTAGCCCCGCCTAATGTCGCGAGAAACAAGGCTTGAAAAGCTGAAAGTTTTTGCGATCGCAACTGTGCGACTTGATAGGCCCCGCTTGCAGTCCGCAAAATCGAGAAACTGGTTCCTGCACCAACATCGGTTCCCAATCCAACTTTTACAGGCGTTTCTAAAGATTTTGCTTTTTCTAATTTAAATAACCCACTGCGCAAAAACAAATTGGAAGTTGGACAAAAAGCGATCGCTGATTTTGCTTCTGATAGTCTAGAAAATTCGCGATCGCTAAGTTGCACACCATGAGCAAAGATCGATCTTTCGCCAACTAAACCAGCGCGATCGTAAGCATCAAGATAGCCTTCACTTTCAGGGAAAAGCTCAGCGACAAATTCTACTTCTTTCACATTTTCCGAAAGATGCGTATGCAAATATACATCGGGAAATTCTGCTAAAAGTTTACCTGCATTTGCTAACTGCTCTGGTGTCGATGTAATTGCAAAGCGTGGCGTGACGGCATAGAGTAGGCGATCGCGCTTATGCCATTTCTCAATTAACTGCTTAGTTTCTGTATAAGAAGATGTTGCCGTATCTTGCAAAAATTCGGGAGCGTGGCGATCCATCATCACTTTACCCGCAATCATCCGCAAGTTACGGCGCTGGGCTTCTTCAAAAAAAGCATCCGTTGATTGTGGAAATACCGATGTGAATACCAATGCTGTGGTTGTTCCATTTCGTAATAATTCATCAAGAAAAAGTGATGCAATTTCGAGAGCGTAATTGCGATCGGCAAATTTACGTTCGGTCGGAAATGTGTAAGTACTCAACCATTCCAATAATTGCTCACCATAGGAAGCGATCATCTCCGTCTGTGGGAAATGAATATGCGTATCGATAAACCCTGAAACAATCAGGCGATCGGGAAAGTGGGTAATCGGAATATCAGTATATTGAGATTTTAATTCTTCATAATTGCCTAAGTCCTTCACCTTGCCATGCTCAACTACTAGCAAACCATCGGTCAAATATCGAACACAATCAGCTTCTGGTGCATAAAAAGGATCAGCGATCGCATCTAAAAAACTGGCACGAAATCCCTTGATGGTTTGACTTTGCATAGCTTAAGTAATAGTTTTAATGAGCAAAAACATCCGTATAGCCTAGCAAATCTAAGTAAACAAGCGTCGGAATGTGAGCAAAACAAGCCTTGGCAAGATCATAGCGATTTTCCCGAATCAGCATATCAATCAGCTTTCGATGGACTGACAACAAGTAGCGCACATCATTAGCGGCATACTGTAGCTGCTTTTCTGAGAGAACACGCACATTTCCCCAGTCTGAACATTGCGATGTTTTGTCTAGTTCAATTTTTTCGAGTTCGCGTACTAGTTCCTTTAAACCATGCTTGTCGGTATATGTCCTCGCAAGTTTGCTAGCAATTTTAGTACAAAAAAGTGGGTGAGTCGCAATACTGAGATGCGCTTCCAGCATGGCAACATCAAATCGCGCATAGTGAAAAACCTTGGTAACATCGGGCGCTTCAAACAAATATTTAAGGTTAGGCGCTTCCTTACTCCCTTGAGCAATGCGAACTATGCTTACAGTCTCGTCATCATTGCAAATTTGGATTAAGCATAAGCGATCGCGTCTAGGAATTAACCCCATCGCTTCAGTGTCAATCGCGATCGCCTCACAACCAAGATATTCTTGCAGGGTTTCAAAGTCTATATCGTTATCAAAAATTTTAAAAGCTGGCATCTTAATTTTTTATTTGGATTTTTAGGTTAGCTGTAGTAATAGTTATACAGACTTATAGCAATCCTAAATCATTTGTGGATAAACAAGGGGCTTAAGCCCCTTGTTAAGCTGATCGGCATTTAAAATGCCTTAAAGGCACATCAGCTTACGACAAAAACTTTGAATCTTTAGCGCAAAGATTCTATCCATTCAAAAACTCGATTCCATGCCCACCACCGATCGCGATCGCCATATTGGTTTTGACATTTTTTACTGCTGACATAACCAACATGACCGCCATATTCAGTTAATAGAAGTTTAATCGCAGGGTTCTCTTGAGCAATTTTTTCCAAATCAGGAATAATGGAGGGATCGAACATGGGATCGTCTACTGCATAAAGAATTAAGGTCGGCTTTTGTAGCTGAGGCATGAAATATAACGGACAACTTGCCTCGTAATATGCTTCGACAGAATCGAAACCTAATTTGGTGATTGTCAGTTCATGATCAAAACCCCAAATACTATTGGCGCGTTCTACTGCATCGCGATCAATCGCTTCAGGATGCTTTTTCGCCATGCCTCGCGCTAGTTTTTTTAGCTCACGGGCGATCGCCTTTTCGAGAAATCTACCCAATTCATCTTTGACTAAATAAGTTAGCGATCGATTAGCGTCAACGCTAGGACAAATCACTGCGCCGCCTGCGATATCAGCCGATCTAATTTCTAAATCGCTGCCCCAATCCGCGATCGCTTCTCCTGCCTTAACACCCCACAGAGCCAACTGACCACCAAGAGAATATCCTGTTAACCAAAATGGGGCAGGACAGCCCAGTTGTTTGGCAGTGTTGGCGATGCGAATAAAATCTTCTCCTTCATATAATCCATCGGAGGTCAAAGTTGGTGAAAGCTCGGCAGTCTTGCCATGCGCTCGCCAATCAAATAGAACTACTGCATAACCTCTATCAAAAGCCTTGCGCCCAAGAATTTTGAGAAACCATTGATTATCTAAATCCCCTGTAATTCCATAGGTTCCCACTATTGTTCCTTTTGCACCTTCAGGAATCGCATACTTCCCAAAAATAGGCACTCCATTTGCACCTGTGAAAATATGCTCTTGATAAATCGGCTCTGGCTCAACTATGAAGTTTTCCCATTTTCGACTTACCCGCAAAGCCGTGTAAAGGGTCATCAGCAGTCCATTAGTGAGATGCCAAGGTGGGGTATAAAGCATATGAGCTAGCTCCTGTCTATATTTCTTTACATTTTACAGCGATCGCAAAAAATAAAGAGAAAGCTTTCGCTTTCTCTTTATTTTTTGGCTCTAGAGCCTGTTTGATTACGGAGAGAGAGGGATTCGAACCCTCGTTAAAGTTGCCCCTAAACAGCATTTCCAGTGCTGCGCCTTCAACCACTCGGCCATCTCTCCTCGCTGGACTTTACAAGAAACTTTTACAAATTTGCTTGTTTTATCACGCGGATTTTAATCATACCAAAGCTTGGTACATATACAAGAATTATAATTGCCAAAAGTCAGATTTTTTTGTTGATCGGTTGTAAAACACTTGATTAACTTAGACCGCGTGTTGTCGATACCAAGCGATCGTCTGGTGTAAGCCTTCGTGAAAATCTACCTGAGCCGTAAACCCAAATGCTTGCTTTGCGCGTTCTACATCCAGACATCGGCGTGGCTGACCATTGGGCTTGTCGGTTTCCCAAATGATTTCGCCATCGTATTTCATTAATTCACAAATTAAATGAATTAAATCTTTGATCGAGATCTCTAAACCAGTGCCAATATTTACAGGCTCAGACTCGTTATAGGCTGAGGCTGCCATGACAATACCTCGCGCTGCATCTTCGGAATAGACAAATTCTCTAGTTGGTGTGCCATTGCCCCATACCGAAATTGCGCGATCGCCTTTTTGCTGAGCCTCATAAACCTTCCGAATCAATGCAGGAATTACATGGGAACTACGCGGATCAAAATTATCTTCAGGGCCATAGAGATTAACGGGCAGTAAATAAATGCCATTAAATCCATATTGCTGACGATAGGACTGCAACTGCACTAGCAAGGCTTTTTTGGCTACACCATAGGGCGCGTTGGTGACTTCAGGATAGCCATTCCAGAGATCTGACTCTTTAAAAGGTACGGGTGTAAAGTTGGGATAGGCGCAAATTGTGCCAACACAGACAAATTTCTGCACCTTAGCTTCATAGGCAGCATGAATTAACTGCACACCCATCATTAGGTTGTCATAAAAAAGTTCGGCAGGTTTTTCGCGATTGAGTCCAATACCGCCAACATGGGCAGCAAGATGAATGATTAAATCTTGATCTTGCACAACTTTTTCGCATATAGCAAGCGATCGCAAATCATTGTCTTTTGATCGCGGCACGGTGATCAAATCTGGATTGGCTCCTGCGGCGACTAGTTGGGCGA
>JBBRQX010000266.1:0-4565 GCA_038225745.1 Pseudanabaenales cyanobacterium
AAAGAAAAAGTCGGGGATCTAAAATGGTAAAGGGATCTTTAAATACTTCGTAAAGCCACGATTGGATCGAGTTGGGCAGCTTGTTTTGCGGGAAAAATCCCAAAAAATAAGCCAATACTGCCAGATACACCAACAGCTAGACCAATCGCACCGATTGACACACCAGCTTGTAATGGTGAAACTAGGGCAATTAGTAAAATTCCGCCAACGCCAATACCTGTCCCGATCGCTCCACCAAGTAATGACAAAATCACCGCTTCAATCGTGAACTGGGTAAGAATATCGCTAGGAGATGCTCCGATCGCTTTACGCAGTCCGATTTCGCTTGTGCGCTCAGTGACTGATACCAGCATGATATTCATGATACCAATACCACCAACTAGGAGCGAAATACCTGCGATCGCCGCCAGCAAAATCGTCAATGCGCCCGTAATATTGCCGACAATTTCCAGCGCATCCTGCTGCGTGCGAACTGTGAATGTATCATCAGCATTGACATCAGAAGTACGATGACGCAATCGCAACAAGTTCGAGATTTGGAATTGAGCCGCATCTACATTGTCATTGCTAGTCGCTGATACATTAATTACAGCAACCGCCACGCCATAAGGGGATGTTTTGCCTGTCAATCGACCAGCCATCGTGGTAATCGGCAAAAAGAGCGTGTCATCTTGGTTTGTACCCAGAAAAGCGCCTTTCTGCGACATAATACCGATTACTTCATAGCTTGTGCCGCGTATTCTCACGGTTTGCCCGATCGGACTCCCTTGGGGAAATAGCTCTTTCGCGATCGCCGCGCCAATAGTGAGCACTCGCGCATTGCGTTTAATATCTTCAGCATTAAAAAAGCGTCCCGAGCTAACATCAGCATTGCGGACGATCGCATAAGCGTCGGTCGTGCCGATCAGCGTAGCTCGTTTGGTATTATTGCCAGCGATCGCTAATTCTGAGCTATTAATCTGTGGCGCGACACTGCGAACTGTGGGTACTTGAGTGGCGATCGCCTCAGCATCAGCTAGGACTAGACGATTTGGCGGCGCGATTACATTACGGCGAGCATTATCTGTACCTGTAATGACAAAAATCACATCAGTACCAAGGGACTGAAACTGTTGTGAGGCATACTTTTGTGCGCCCTGCCCAACCCCAACCATCAAAATTACCGAAGCATTACCAATGATGATACCGAGCATGGTCAACGTGCTACGCAGACGATTAGCAGCGAGGGTTTTCCCCGCCATGCGGAAGCTTTCCCAAGTATCCATGTTCAAATTTCCTGATTTCTGTAATGTACTAATCCTAAATCATTTATAAGTGATGTTAGGTAGAACCTGTCCTCATCTCCCTGCCCATTTCCCCTCAGGTGAATGGGGAAAGAGTTTTTTCTTGTTCCCTTCACTTGCGTTGTTTTTTATACTGCGCCTACAGCAATCTATTCTTTTATCAAAATGGGAGAACATCATCCCAATACCAGTGATTCAACTTCGCTACGTTTGTTGGGAACCGTCGGCGAACCAATTAATCCCAAAGCTTGGATGTGGGATCAACGGGTAATTGGTGGCGATCGCTGATAGTCTATGGATAGAATTCGCCACAATGATCATATCCAATCATCCATTTTGCAGAAAACTAGTCTGTTCTATTTGACCATGCCTGCCGCTAAATTAGAACAACTTTGGCGAGTCGCTCCCTTTCAAGTTGCAGTTAGTTAAATCTGTTAAATTTTTGAACGCAGATTACCACTGATAACTAGTGTTGAAATAAATGGCTGCATCTTGGAGATTATTCCCACGTTCTTGCAAATTTACAAAGGGAATTGCAGCATCAATTCTGAAAATAAGTCGCTCAATGGGTTCAATGATTAGACCTAGCCCACCTGCGGCTAAGAAGCTCTGTGATGGTGAAGAAGCAGGATTTCTGGCATCATTCCAGATTGCACCGAGATCGATAAATGGTGCGATTTGTAAAAGCGATCGCTTGGTTTTTTCTTCTCTTAGAGCCGTTAAACGAGTTTCTAGACTAAAGCGAATACCGTTATCTCCCGATCGCGCATTTTGGCGAAATCCCCGCAAAGACTGACCACCACCGATCACAAACTGTTGTGATGTTAGTAATGGATTGGCGGATAGCTGTGAGTCGAGGGAAGCAATCAGAAGTACGTCAGAGCCTAGTACTTGCACCCGTTGCAATTGACCATTCCAGCTAAAAAAGCCCGCATTGGGAATAGTGACAAAGGTGGCATTAAATAGCCCTGTGCCAAGATTGAACTGCGATCGCATTGCCCAGACTCCTTCAGCCTCACGCAATAAGTATTCTTGTCCAAAACGAAATACGCTGGTGGTGCTGACTCCATTAGCATCGGCTCCAAGTCCAAAGGGAGTGGCTAGGTTCTCAAAGAGGAAAGTCTGTCCAGTTTGATAGGCAAATCCCAAGGACAAGGCGAATTCTTCGCGTGATGTACGGATCAACGGTTGGCGATAGGCAATGTCATACAGGCTATTAGCACCACGAATATTTAAAGCACTGAAGGCGGGATCGGTGATGCGATAGTTGCTTGGGGCATAGCGAAAGGAAATGCTGCCATTGGTTGGGTTAATCGGGATAGTGTAATTAAAGTCATAGAGGTTGGAGCCGCCTGTGGTGCTGCGAAAGTAGGAGGCAGAGAGAGCATCCCCCAAGCCTGTAAGGTTGCGATAGGTGAGTGCTGCACCTAGTCGCTCCGACCCAACGGATACGGGCGAATAGTTGTCAAAATTGACGGAGCCACTCAATTGATTTGCTTCTTCCAATTGGACAATGATTATGCTCTTTCCGACATTTTTGCTGGGTTTGATGCTAGAGGTAACTTTGCGAAAAAGTGGATCGACACGGAGAACACGCAATTTGTCTTCGGCGAGGTTAGCATTAAAGGGCTTGGATATACCTAGCTCAAGGCGCGATCGCACATAATCGGGATTAGTCTGAACATTGCCAACTATGTCAATTCTTTCTATTTCACCTTCAATGATTTTGATTAGCGCGATTCCGTTAACTATACTTTGCGGATCGAGTGGGTCAAATAGAGCTTGTGAGGTGATGTAGCCCTTGCTGATATAGAGTTGAGTAATTGATTCGGCGGCAGTTTCAATTTGCTCTGGTGTAACTGTTTTAATTTGAAGTGGTTTTAGAATTGGCGATAATTCTTCTGGGGTGAGAATGGTATTGCCGATCAGTTTAACTTGCTTAATGCTGTTGACTTGGGAAATATTCGTACTTTTGCGCGTTGATTTGGCATGGCATGGCTAGGCAGATCTACGACAAATGTACAAGAGGCGATCGCGAGTCCGAGAAATAAATTATTAGCCAAATTTTTGGGTAAATTACTAGAAATGAAGCTTGTTTGTCTATTCATATATTTTTATATTGTTTGAAATGATGACTTTATAACCAACTACCAACAAGAAGAAAGGAAGACCAAAAGAACGGATGTTTTATGTTGTTGATATTGCTTGCTGGTAGAGGAATTGCGGGTAAAGTAGGGATGCCGATAATTTTGTCGTTTTCGATCTTTACTTCGCCGTTGATAACGGCCAATTGGGCTTTTTGCAAGGCGATCGCTTTACTTGGTGCATCGGCAAAGCGACTGTAAAAGCTCAACATTAAAGGAACCGTACCAGTGTCGCTAACTGCCCAGAGGGATGCTAAAACGCTACGCACTCCCGAACTTACCGACAGTCCTCCGAGTCCTAGATTGTTGCCTACGGCAGTTTGGCAAGCGCTTAAGGTCAGCATTTCTACTTGTGGGTTATCGAAATTGAGTTTGGGGATTTGACTGAGATTGAGGCGAGCATCATAAAACTGAATGAACGCACCGTCGGCTTTATTGCTCAAAAATTGGGCATGGGTGGCGAGATGGATAATCCCATAGTTCTGTTTTTGTCTCTGAGCTTGCATATTCTGCACAGTAAATTGTTTGTTAAGAAAAGAAATTCCTGTCAGGAGTGAAGGGTCTTTACCACTGCCAACAATATTGTTGATTTCTGTATCAACAGCAGGTAATGCCGAGAATCCTTGCACAGCTTCGGTTAAACCCATCGCTAATACTTGGCTGTTTTTGCGATCGCGTTCTTCTAATTTCGCTAAGCGAAGGCTGGGGACATTGGCTACGGCATATTTTTCAATCAGAAATTTTTTGCCATCATGTAGCGCCGCAGCAGGAATTGATCGTAAGGCTCCATCCATGATAAATACAAGCGTAGTGATTTTTGCAGCATCCAATGCAGTTTCAATGGGTTTGATGAGCCAGTTATGGAGTTGTTGCGCTTCGTTGAGATAATCATCGGAGTCAGCGTCAATCAGGTTTGAGCGGAAGTCAGAAATAATTGGTTCTATAACGTTCTTGGAAGTATCATTTACGGATTTTCGTAAGATGTTGCCGTCTGAGAATATCACAAGTGTTTCTAGGCGATCGCCGAGGATGAATGGATAAACTATGGCTGTGGGGCTGCCTGTTAGTTTAGAGACTCGCGCTAATTCTCTTGTGACTAAATCGATGTCAGGAGCATTTCCTGAGCTAAGCTGATGTG
>JBBRQX010000267.1:0-4560 GCA_038225745.1 Pseudanabaenales cyanobacterium
AACTGTTGCAACAGCAGAAACGAGTATGCCAAGATCGTCGCTGTAACCGATAAAGGCAGTTAAATCAGGAATTGCATCTATTGGGCTAATAAAATAACCTAATGCGCCGATAATTACAGTTCTTGCCCAGATAGGCGTGTCAGAATCTAGTAGCGAGTAACAAAGGCTAAGAGCATTTTCAATTACCTCTCTACCAGCAGTAGCGGCAAAACCCTTTGTTTTTTCCCAAAATGAGGAATCCTCATGATTTTTGCTGAAATTATCAGTATTATTGTCCATTTAGCACCTGATTTTTCTAGTAAGTATAGTTATTCTAAACCGTAAATTAGTTAATATTTCCCTGAAAATTGCACGTTTTAAATTTCAAAATTTAGGTTTCTTATAAAAAACAAGACTAGTACATCATGATTTCCACATGGTGATTAATTCATTGACAAGCTTTTGAAGGTGCTTTGTTGATTCAGCCAGATTAGGGGTTTGATATCCATGTGTAATGCGATCGCGAACTGGTTGAATAACGTTAACTTGATCGAAATGCTCCATCGAAAGCTCACCTTGAGAATACAAGTGATTGATTAAAGAACTTGCAGGAAGTCGTTCGATGGGGATTGCTGAGATCTTTGCTTGTTGGCGCATCGCAGCTTCTAAAATCCCCCATAAATATAAAAATGCTACTTCCA
Source organism: Pseudanabaenales cyanobacterium (assembly GCA_038225745.1). Classification (GTDB taxonomy): domain Bacteria; phylum Cyanobacteriota; class Cyanobacteriia; order Pseudanabaenales; family Pseudanabaenaceae; genus Pseudanabaena. The sequence goes on from JBBRQX010000267.1 coordinate 681, forward strand.
CTTCTCCCATAGATAAAAACTTCTTAGCTTGTTCATAGCGTTGCAGCATCTGCTCCCAAGTTAGTAATTGAGCATCACCATTCACATTGTTTAGATGATCTACTGGAGAAACATCATCTCCAGTCACAAGCAAAAATCTCCAACCATTATGTTGGGATACAATCTCAGCAACTTCTCGGTAACGACCAACAGGTAGTCGAGAAATTGAACCTCTTAATTCGATTATGAAGCCTTCATTTGATGATTTTTTTGCAATAAGATCTGGAGAATAATTTCCTAGATCGAACGGAAGAGCATACTTAGCGGGTGAGACAATGACCTCAAATCCCTGTGATCTATATTTTTCTTCGACCCTAGATTGTAGTTCCAAATCTTTGTCAATTATGTTCATAAGTATTCCTCCAATCTTTTAGGCTCAGAAACTTGAACGTATACACATTCTAGCCTCGATACTATCCCTTGAACAAGAAGGATCGGCAATAATGTCATGTCAAAAGTGTCAGAAAATGGACGACGATGTACATCTATATCTGAAATTATTAAATCATCTTTATAAACAAGCCCAACCAGTGCATCTTGTATCGGTTTAATGATGTTGTCAGTATCCAGAGGATCGCTACTGTAGAGATATACCAATGTTAGTTGAATATTTCTCTCAGTAAAAAACTGACCTGTCCAAGTTTTTTCAGCTTCAGCGCGGACATATTGTTTCCATGCTTGTAAATTTGTGGTTTTTCTTGTTTGTAAAGATACAGGACGCTTAGGAATCAGGAAATCGAAATACATAAATTACGAGAGCTTATTGCTCTTTTTTGCTGCTAAATTTCTGAGTTAAGCCTTCACCTACAAGCGATAAACCAATTGTCATTAATGTAATCGCCAAACCAGGGAAAATCGTTGTCCACCAAATATTTTCACCAGTCGAGAGAGCATCTAAAGCTTGCTTAAGATCGTGTCCCCATTCAGGCACATCTTCGGGGATACCTAAACCCAAAAATCCTAAACCTGCGAGGGTCAGAATTGCATCGGCGGCGTTGAGCGTAAAAATTACGGGCAAACTTTGGATCACATTGGGCGCGAGATATTTGAGCAAGATTGTCTTTGTGTCAGCACCGATCGCTTGAGCAGCTTCGATATAAACTTCGGTTTTGGTACGGACAGTTTGGTTGCGAATTACCCGAAAATATTGAGGGATATAAGCCACACTGAGGGCGATCGCCGCATTCCAAACTCCTGCACCGACGACAAAGGCGATCGTCAGCGATAGCAATAAACTTGGCAATGTATAGAGCGCATCCATCAGGAATACCAAAATGCGATCAAGCCAGCCGCCTTTGTAGCCGCTAAGCATTCCCAAGGGTACACCGACTAATACGCTGATTAGGGTGGAAGCGATCGTCACTTGCCATGCCACAACCGCGCCAGCGATCGTTCTCGTAAATACATCATGTCCTTGCAAATCTGTGCCGAACCAATGTTGGGATGATGGTGGCTGATGGATTGGATTGCTAAGAAATTCAGTGGGATCGGTCAAAATTCCTACTGCTTGCAGTAATGGTGTGGCGATCGCCATCAGCAAAAAAGCCGCACTAATGACAAGACCAATCGACATTAAACTTTGTGATACTGACTGCTTAGACGATTTCATGGGAATGGCTTTAAAATTTGGCATACATCGCATAAAACCAAATTTATTGATTGTGCGCCTGTGGCACACAATCAATAAATTTGGTTTTCATTGATTTGTACTATACCGCGATCGCTAAATCTAGCTAAAATTAAACTCCTAGGATCGCAGGTAAAAATTATGGATGTAATTCCCGCAATTGATATTTTAGATGGACGCTGTGTCAGGCTCTATCAAGGGGATTATCAAAAATCAGAAGTATTTAGTGAAGACCCTGTAGAAGTAGCTCAGCGTTGGTATAGTCAGGGCGCTAAGTATTTGCATGTAGTTGATTTGGATGGTGCAAAAGAAGGTAAGCCCAAAAATTTAAAGGTAATTGAGGCGATCGCCCGTTCAATTCCGATGCGGGTGCAGATGGGTGGCGGACTACGCGATCGCGCAAGTATTATTTCGGTGTTGAATTCTGGCGTAAGTCGGGTAATTTTAGGCACGGCGGCGGTGGAAAATTCGCAACTAATTGCGGATATTTGCGCGGAATTCCCTGAACAAATCATGATTGGCATCGATGCTCGTGATGGCAAGGTGGCGACTAGAGGCTGGCTGACTAATTCAGAAATAATGGCGGTGGATCTTGCCAAACGGATGGCAGATGTGGGAATTGCAGGAATTATTTACACCGATATCCATCGCGATGGCACGATGCAAGGGCCCAATATCGAGGCTTTGCGCCAACTTGCCGAAAATGTCGATGTGCCTGTGATTGCTTCAGGCGGGATTAGCTCGATTACCGATTTATTAAGTCTGCTATCGCTGGAATCTGTGGGTGTTAAGGGTGCAATTATCGGCAAGGCGATCTACACAGGCGATATTCAGCTTCGCGAAGCAATCAGGGCAGTGGGTAATGGTCGTTGGCAAGATGTGATTGATGGATCAGCGATCGGCTAGTAATTAAGCCGTAATGCACGCGCAGCGTGCGTTATGGCTTATATAGCTGTCGCCAGTCAAAACCCAAAAGAGAGAAGCGGCGCTTCTCTCTTCTGGGTTTTATATCCTAACAAGACTGGCGACAGCTATACATATAGAATAAATTCAATTACTTGAGATGCTTAATGTGAATCCCGCTAGAACAATTTGTTTTGGGTTTTTTGCCGTTATTTCGATTGGGACATTTCTGTTGATGTTGCCGATCTCCTCTAGCGCTGGCACATGGACAGACCCAGTTACAGCCCTGTTTACCTCAACATCAGCCGTCTGTGTCACGGGGTTGTCGGTGGTGGATGTTGGCAAATTTTATTCCTTTTGGGGACAGCTATTTTTAATGCTGTTGGTACAGATCGGCGGGTTGGGTTATATGACCGCAACGACTGTCTTACTGCTACTGATTGGGCGCAAATTTAGCTTGCGCGATAAAATCACTTTGCAGCAATCCCTCGATACTCCCGGAATTCGGGGCGGATTGCAATTGGTACAGTCCATTATTGCTGTGACTTTGGTGTTTGAGTTGACAGGTGTACTTGCACTAATCCCCATTTTCAACCAAACTATGAGTTTTCCTGAAAGTGTTTGGCAAGCAATTTTTCATAGTGTCAATGCCTTTAACAATGCAGGATTTGGTCTTTTGTCTGACAATCTGATGAGCTATGTCAATACGCCAATGATGAGCATTATCATCGGTTTGCTAATTATTTTTGGTGGCATTGGCTATCAGGTGATTTTGGAAGTTTATCTGTGGTTACGCATCAAGTTTTCGCGAAATCGTGACTATTTCACCTTCAGTTTGAATTTTATGGTTGCCACTAGTACCACGATCGCTTTATTACTATTTGGTACGGTGTTCTTCTGGCTGACCGAAGTTCAGAATAGTCAAACCTTAGGTAATTTGCCGATATTCGATCAGATTGTGGGTGCTTGGTTTCAGTCTGTCAGCACTCGCACCGCAGGCTTTAACACAATCGATAATGGCAAAATGACGGTAACAGGTTTGTTTATCACGATCGCCTTGATGTTTATTGGTGCTAGTCCGGGTAGTACGGGTGGAGGCATTAAAACCACAACCGCGAGGATCTTGGCTAGTTGTACGGAGGCAGCTTTGCAAGGACGCGATCAAGTTAATTTGTATAGGCTGCGAATACCCAATGGCTTGATTTTAAAAGCGGTCGGCGTGGCGGTGAGTTCATTATTTACAGTGATCTGTTCGACTGGACTATTATCATTAACTGATCGCAATCTGAACTTTATTAGCATCCTCTTTGA
>JBBRQX010000268.1:0-4552 GCA_038225745.1 Pseudanabaenales cyanobacterium
GCGTGCGCCACAGCTTTTTGGGTTCTAAGATTTTTCTTATTAGATTTACAGGAGAGCATCGGCTTCTGCATCTCGATGAACATTTTAATTTTTTCGTACCAGTAGTCGTTTTTGAACTTAAAATATTAATAGTTAATAGTCTTTAAAAAACCAGCAATCAAAGTCAAATTTATGGAAACTAATTTTCTTGGTCTTCTCGCAACTGTCCTAGCCATATTTGTACCTACCGTCTTCTTGCTAACGCTGTATATCCAAACAGCTAGCCGTGAAGAAGGTCAAGCCAATAAGTAAACAAACAAAAAAGCACATCCAAGTGGCTGTGCTTTTTTGTTTTGCGTAAATCTTTAATCAAAATCGACATCTTCGTAAACTGAGGCGATCGCACATTCAAAGTCAATGCTAGCAAATCCTACGAGATCGCTATTCTCAAAAACTCGTAACTCCCACAAACCGCGATCGTTGAGGCGGAATGACTCGACTAAAATATTTTCAGAACCCACTAAAACATATTCCTCCAAGCTTTCGATCTTGCGATATCGTGCAAATTTGCCGCCGCGATTATATGCCTCAGTGCTGGGGGACAGTACTTCGATAATTAATTTGGGATAGTAAATGGCATTAACAGCATTGCGATCGCGATCGTCGCAGGTGACTGATAAGTTGGGATAAAAAAATTCTTTTTGCTTACTGATCGCGATTCTCGCATCAGAGCCAAGAACAAGACAACTTTTCTCGCGAACGTGAGGACGCAATAATGCACCCAAATTCATGGCGATCGTACTGTGGTTAATCGTGTCACCCGCCATGGCGAAGACTTCACCATTAATATACTCATAGCGAATTTCTTGGCGCGAAGACCATTCAAAATATTCATCAGGTGTTAGCTTTGGCGAATGTGCCAGCATTATTTTTTGTTTAAGTACTACTATTTTTTCGATTTTTTTGAATGGTAAGCGGTAACTACTCTCTTTCTGTTGGGTGAATATATGGTAGTGACTTGTCCGTATTCTTCATGATCATAGTAAACAATATGTCTGCCGTCTCTGGCTGGCTCCGACTCCATTTTTATGTATCCCACATCGAACATAATTTTTTCAAATGCGATCGCAGACATTGTTGGCTCGGTAAATTTTGGTAGTCCCCGAATCAAATGTTTCTCCAATGTCACGAGATCGCATCTCCAACTTTCGGCGGCGTTTCAATAACTTCAGCGAGATGCTTGTATTCTCCGAACGGTGTATGCCAGTGAATGTAATTTGGTAAGACTATACCAAACCCGATGAATGTCGGGACTAGATAAGGGTATGAAAAATCTTCTCCAAAATCTTTAATGTTAACGCCACCAATCCGTAAACAAAAGTCTCCAATCCAGAGGTAAAACCCTACGGTGAGTGTGTCTAGGCTAAAAGTAAGCGATCGCTTTGCATCTAAGTTATGGCTTAACATAGTTCTCTCCGACCTCAGCTTAAATATTCATTTTAATTTTATTTTAAGCTAAATTATATCGCTTCAAACAAAAGAAGGAGAGCGTAAACGCTCTCCTTCTTTTTCGTTTAAGGTGCTAGAGCATTGCCTCTCAGCAAACTACCGATCGTCTTAGCCGTAATTTTCAACTGCGTGAATGGATTGGCTGGTACGACAGTTTTGTAGAGATAGCTGTCAAAGGTGAGCTTCTGTACATCTTTGTCCGCGCACATTTCGACAAATGCTTCGCGAGTAGCATTCGTGGCATAAAACACATTCTGGAGAATGTCGAGGACTCTGTAAGTCAAGCCATACTGCTTGTCCCAACGCTTGATGTAAACCTTGAGATCGGCTTCAGTTGGGATACGCTTGCCAGCTTCAGCAAATTCCACGATCGCTTCAGCACACATCCGACCTGACTTAGCCGCAAAGTAAATACCTTCGCCACTGGACTTGGTCACATAGCCAGCCGCATCGCCAACGAGGGCAATGCGTCCAACAACGCGGCGAGGACGTGGATGCTCAGGAATTGGGTGCGCTTCGACTTTGATCACTTCGCCACCTTCGATCCGAGGCAAGGCGCGAGCGCGGATACCTGCTTGCAGCTTCTTGATAAGCTTTTGGTTTTTGTGCATCGTGCCAGTACCAACGGCGACGTGATCGTATTTGGGAAATACCCATGCGTAGAAATCGGGCGAAACATCGTCGCCAACATACATTTCGGCAAGATCTTTGTAATATTCCATCTTTTCGGGCGAAATGCGAATGCGTTCTTGGAAGGCGATCGCATAGTTATATTCACCCGCATCCATCGCTTTTGCCACGACTGAGTTAGCACCATCAGCACCAACAATCAGATCGACTTCAAGGCTACGCATTACGCCTTCAGTGCCGCCATTTGCGAAATCTGAATAGGTAAGAACGTAAGGCTTTTTACCATTTTCAGTAATCTTGATATCGAGAATGCGAGCGTTGATCAGCTTTGCGCCGAGGCTAACTGAGCGCTCGCGTAAAAATGCATCTAAAACTTCACGGCGACACATACCGATATATTCGTCAGGATTGTCTAATTTGATGTCTACTTCTACATTGCTAGGCGAGATCATCTTCATGTTGCGGACACGGCGATCAATAATCTCGTCGGGCAAATCAAATTCCTTAACCATACATAGAGGAATTGCTCCACCGCAGGGCTTGACGTTGTCTAGCTTACGTTCAAATATGTAGGTCTCAATTCCTGCTTTGGCAAGTGTTTCAGCAGCGCAGGAACCCGCAGGCCCACCGCCTACAACAGCAACTCGTAATGTCAAAATGCGCTCCTAAAGCTTTATTTAATCAAGATTTAACTATTCTGGATATTAACATTTCTACCCTTGGGATTGGGGCAAAATTGACGAATATTAACATTTTTATCCTTTTGTATACGCGAAGGTTGACCGATAATAAAAAACTTCTCACCAGATGGAGCTGAACCCAACATGAAATATCTAAAAGATGCGATCGCCCATATCTCAAGCTTTTTGATTCTCCGATCTGCTGCCTTAATGGTCTTGCTAACTGCGATCGGGGGAGGGGTGATCGCCCAATCTAGCGAAGCTGCCGAAACCGTTAATTTTCGATTTAATATTTTTGAAGTTTCTGTATCTGTTGATGATTTGGAGATTTTCTCTAAAACTGGCGAATTGCGTGGCGCACTTGATATGGCAGCGCGTTATGTTTCTCCATCCGACATGGCGAACTTTCGGCGTATCTTAACCGAGAGAGCTGATGTTCCTGTCGTTTTATTGTCAAGATTTCTATACACATCTCAAGGGGAAAAAGCGCTGGATATCTTAGGTGTTTTTATTAAAACTGATCCTAATCTATCGGGTAATCGTGCTATTCGCGCCGCCGCAGTTTTGGCAACTGCTGATAAGCAGAAAGGTTTGACTTTGCTGAATTTTTTACGGAAATTTCCCACTTCGGATATTTATTTTGATATTCAAGCAGGTTTACAAACAGTTGGTGAATTGAGCGATTTGCTGCAAAATACGCAAAAAGTTGTGCAACTGGTTAATGATGAGGCGATTAAGCAATCGCAAGCTAATCCGCCAGCACAAGCGTCTGCTCCGATTCAGTTAGCTGATTTACGAAATAGAGGTAAATTTCAATGGGATCGCTCTAGTCTCAACGCGATCGCATTAGATAATAAATATGAAATTCCCTTTTATTTGTTTGTCCCAAAACTCACCAGTTCTAAGTCCGCGCCCTTACCTGCGATCGTCATCTATCCAGGGCTAATCTCTAAACTTGAACCGTTACTCTATCTTGCTGAACATCTAGCATCCTACGGATTTGCGGTGGTGCTGACGGTTTCGCCGAATAGTAGCGATGAGCAGTTAGAGAAATTGATTATTGGGGCGGCTAGTGAGATTGCGCCACCAGAAAGCTTTATTCAACGTCCGCAGGATATAACGGCGGTACTAAATTATTTAGAGAAGTCACCACAGGCGAGCAATATCAATTGGCAAAATGTCGGCATGATTGGACATTCTTTTGGCGGTTATGCGGCTCTGGCTCTAGTCAGTGATGCTCAGATCCAGTTCGCTAATTTAACCGAAGTTTGTCAAGGCAAGTATAAATGGAATGCTTCATTGCTGTTGCAATGCGTGGCGCTAGGATTACCAAACCAAGCCTACAAGCTAGGAGATTCCCGGATTAAGGCAGTGATCACGGCTAATCCAGTCACCAGTCATATTTTGGGTAAGCAAACCCTAAGCAAAATCACTGTCCCGATCGCGATCGTTAGCAGTTCCGATGATACGTTTGCCCCTGCGGTCGCCGAGCAAATCGTGCCATTTACATGGTTGACTAGCCCAAATCGCTACTTGGTATTGCTAAATAAGGCTGGACATACTGCGGTTACGGCAATTACTTCAAGCGATCGCCTCAGTCCTGAAATGAGCAATGTTTTGGCGGGTTCAAGCGCGATCGCTTCGCAGAATTATCTCAAAGCATTAAGCGTGGCTTTTTTTAAAACATATCTAGTACAAGAAACTAGTTTTGCTGATTACCTCACATCTGAATATTTTGCAAATATTTCCACGCC
>JBBRQX010000269.1:0-4539 GCA_038225745.1 Pseudanabaenales cyanobacterium
CATAATCCCATCATGGCAATGAATTCCTCTTTTTATCGCAAGCGCCTCTCCCCGATCGCGCCTGCTGCCAAAATCGACTATAAAGACGTCGAATTACTGCGTAAGTACATCACCGAACGTGGCAAGATTCTCCCTCGTCGTATTACAGGTTTGACCGCCAAGCAACAACGTGCTTTGACAACTGCGATTAAACAAGCTCGCGTTGTTGCGCTATTGCCTTTCATCAACAAAGAAGGCTAAAAAATAGAAGACGCGATGCGTCTATTGTCAAAAAAAGAGAGCCGCAAAGCGGCTCTCTTTTTTATAAGCATTGTTCGATTACGGCAACGACCGATCGCGAAAGACTATCGAAGTCATAGCCGCCTTCTAACCCAAATAAAATCTTGGGTGTTAATTCTAGGCAAAGTTTCGTAAAAGTCCCAAAGTCTTCTGGTTTTAGCAAAATACTGGCTAAAGGATCATCAGCGTTAGCGTCAAATCCTGCACTGACGATTAACAGATCGGGATTGAATTTTCGCAAAAATGGCATGATCTGGTTTTCAAACACGGGTAAATATTCCGCGATCGCTGAACCTGCTCGCATTGGGATATTTAAAATATTGTCATGCGCTCCCGTCTCATCTTTGCGCCCTGTCATCGGATAAAACGGCGACTGGTGCGTAGACACATAGGCAATGTCAGGACGATTCCAGACGGCTTCCTGCGTTCCATTGCCATGATGCACATCCCAATCGAGGATGGCAACGCGATCTAGGTTTAGGCGATCGCAAGCTGACATCGCCGCGATCGCTGCATTACTAAAAATACAAAAACCCATACCTGAATGAGCGCGGGCATGATGGCCGGGCGGACGCGCTAATACAAAAGCAGGTTGACTAGACTCTAAAACCACATCAACACCATCTAGCCATGCGCTGACTGCCAATAGAGCCACATCATAGGTTTGTGCTGAGGCGATCGTATCACCGTCAATATAGCCACCGCCGCGATCGGTAAGTGCTTGCAAAGATTGGATATATTCTGACGTATGAAAACGCTGCACTTCTTGCGAGATATCTTGTTTTCGAGCAGCGATCGCAGTTGGTTCTCGCCAAACTAATTGCGAGGCGATCGCTGAATTTTTTAGGCGATCAACTATGGCTGTAAGCCGACCAGCTTTTTCAGGATGATAAATCCCTGTATCATGTTCTAGAAATTTCTCTGAATAAATAATCGGAAATTTATGAGGGGATTTTGGAGCGCTGGAAAAGTTAGAAGTAAACATGCGTACTTTGGCTTATTTGCGAATCAGTAATTATTGTTGTCTGATTAAAGACTAGCGTTATACTTTACACACTACGGATCTGATTGCAATCTCTGTACAGTTTCATAGCAATTTTATTGGGGTTTTTCCTGTGGTCGATCCTTCGCAACCAACAGAGCAGAGTGATACGGAAATTCTAGCCGTACCAAGAGAGCTTGCATTCTCGATTCAAGAAATTATCTATCTCTACAATCACCATAGTGAGCAAAATATAGTAGAAGCTCTGAAAGATTTGATTTGCGCGGTAAAGGGCGGTACAGATAACTCGCTTCTAAAAAATCAGGATTTAGTAAATTATCCAAGCGATTTAGAACTTGAAACTGTGGATGCTTTTCTTAAAAGTTGGGAGGATTTATTTAATATTCAGGTCTACATCGATACGGATATTTTTGGCGAATTAGTCTCGCGCCCTCCTGCATTAATGGAGGTAAATAATCGCAATGATGAAACGACAATTCAACACACAGATGCAACTGAAATTTATGTTCAGGCTTGGAAAGAGTTAGCTCAGACTATGTCTACTTTTCCTGATGATTTGTTCACGCGACTTTGGACAACCTTAGAAATTGCCAAAATTTTGGAATGTTCACCAACTGGCTTGAGGCGATCGCGTCGAAAGGGGATGTTACCAATTAGGGTCAAAGATCTCATCCTTGATTGTATTTCCCATGATGGCAAGCGCAGTTTGTGGTTTGTGCGTCCAGCCTGATTACAGCACTTTGCATAAAAAAAGAGAGCCGCTTCGCGGCTCTCTTTTTTTATGTAGTATATTCGGCGTTGATCTTGACGTAATCGTAACTAAGGTCACAACCCCATGCCGTGCCATCGCCACTGCCATCACCCACACCGACATTGATGATTACGGTGTCATTTTTGAGATAATCACTAGCGGCGTTGCGATCGTATTCCTGTGGTGTGCCATCCTGCATCATCACAAAATCGCCCAATTGAATATTTAATACATCTTGATTGAAATTAACGCCCGATCGCCCTGCGGCGGCGGCGATTCTGCCCCAGTTAGGATCGTTGCCAAAAACTGCGGATTTGACAAGGGATGAACCAACAATAGTTTTGGCAATTTGACGAGCAGACTCGGTGCTGGATGCGCCAGTCACATTCACTTCGATCATGCAAGTTGCGCCTTCACCATCACGGGCGATCGCCTTGGCTAAGCTCATACAAACTTCTTGCAACATGGCTTGTAATTGTTGGGCTGCGCCAGAGTTCTCATCATCAATGGTTACGCCTGATTGACCGTTACATAGCGCTAACACCATGTCATTGGTACTAGTATCGCCATCGACGGTGACTTGGTTGAAGCTAGCATCAATTGATCGCGACAACATGGTTTGCCATAGTTTGGGTTCTACACCCGCATCGCAAGTCACAAATCCCAACATTGTCGCCATGTTGGGATGGATCATGCCCGAACCTTTGCAAATACCGCCAATTCTTACAGGCTTGCCATCAATAACGGTTTCTAAAGCAATACTTTTCGGCACAGTATCAGTGGTCATAATCGATCGCGAAGCATCTTCACCACCATCGGGCGAAATTAATGGCGCAATTTTGGCAATGCCCGATCGCATCTTGTCCATCAGCAACTGCTTACCGATTACGCCAGTCGAAGCAACCAAAACACCATCTTTAGTATTTAAAGCTTTTTGTACCAGTTCCGCACATTCCACGGCGTTTTGCCAACCTTCTGCGCCTGTACTAGCATTGGCTTGCCCTGCATTGCAGAGAATCGCGCTGATGTGGCAACCCTTTGCCAACACTTCACGGTTAAAGTCCACACAAGCGGCTCTGACACAGGACTTGGTAAATACACCTGCGGCGATCGCGGGTACATCGGATGCGATCAAGGTTAAATCAGGAGCGCCCGATGGTTTTAGTCCTGCCGTAATCCCTGCGGCTTTATAGCCCTTTGCTGCGGTCACGCCGCCTGCGATTATTTGCCAATTTGCCATGATTTGATTAATTTCCTCTTTTGCTATTACTTTTGCCACGTCAAGCGTGGCACAAAAATTAAATTCCTGTAAGTTTAGCGATCGCCCCTTCTAACGAGCTTGGTAGCGATCGCAATAGTTTACGTTTTTCAAAATCTACAGCTACGAGCGTAACCACTGCTGTTACACATAGATCTGTTTCATTGCGAATTTGATATTCCCAGTTGAGGCGTACTTTATCTGGCACCAGCTTTGTCATCACCAGCAAATCATCACCCATCCGCGCCGAACGATGATAGCGCAGCGACATCTCGGCAACAGGCAAGTCCACACCCGCAGCGATTAGTTCCTCAAAGCTCATGCCCACGGTGCGTAAGCACTCCACTCGCGACTCTTCCATCCAAGTTAAGTAATTGCCGTGCCAAACCACGCCCGAATAGTCGGTATGGTGAGGATAGACATGAACTGAATAGTTAAACCAACCTTCATTTTCAGAGTTTGGCTCAAATTTGGCGATCGCGTTAGTTAGAGGGTTAGAAGTAATGTCAGCCGTCATAATTTATTACCTAGATTTCATAGGGCTATGTACGGTTTTAATATTGAGTCTCTTCAGGACACAATATTAAAACTCATAGTAAATTCTCTAGACGACGGCGCATCATCGCAATTACGGGATCTTCTACTTCATCCTCTGGCTCTGGCTGTTTTTTGTCGCGATCGCTATCCCAATCAGTTTTATCCACATTTTTTTCAGGTGGGAATAATAAAGCATCGGTTGATACGATATTTAATTCATAGTTGGCATCTTCACAAAATTCTTTTAACTCTTCTCTGTCAATGCGTTCAACTGTTGGCGACAAAAAATCCTGAGCTTCGAGCAAACCTGCATAACGAGTCGCGTCGTCTTCATGCTCGAAGGCGACAATAATATTTTTGCCTTCAACTTCTAGAGTATAAATACCCTCATTATCGGTGTTAGCGTTAAACAGCAATACCCAGACTTGCATATCAAAAACTCGACCATTAAAAAATTTCTAATATTGTATAACATGGCTACGTCCAGATTTTTGTTGAGAGTATTGCAAAGCAACACTCCCATTATGAAACCAATTTTGGGATGTGCAGCGCCTAAGGCGCTGCAAATCCCAAAATTGGTTTTTTGAAAGGCAGCCATAGGCTGCCTTTCAAAAAACCAACTTTTACAATGAGAATTGCTGGTTACTTTGCAACACTCTCAACAAAAATCTTGAATTTTATTTCAGTAAAAGACACCGTCAGGAGTGATAA
>JBBRQX010000270.1:0-4539 GCA_038225745.1 Pseudanabaenales cyanobacterium
AAAGGTGATATTCAGCAAGTAGATACGCCTCTAAATATGTATCGTAAACCCGCAAATCAATTTGTAGCGGGGTTTATGGGTTCGCCACCGATGAATTTTTTGCCTGTGCATGTCGTTAACGGCTTTTTGCAAGGCACAAGTTTGATTAAGGCGATCGCCCTTAACGAATTGCTACTGCAAGAAATTGGTAGCGATCGCCCCTTCACATTAGGCTTTCGACCCGAAGATTTGCAACCGACAACGGCTGATGAAGCTCATATTCAAGGCACTGTCGAGCTAGTCGAGGCGCTTGGCTCAGAGACAATTGTATTACTCAAACTCGCTGATGTGGAAATCAGAGCGCGTGTGTCGGCAGATATTGGTTTAGAACATCATTGGCAAATCGGCGATCGCAGTTTCTGGCGATTGGATATTAATAAGTTTTATGCTTTTGATAATCAGTCAGGTGTTACTTTGCATCATCCTTATTGCAAAATTTAAAACCCAAAAGGTAGAAGGCGGCGCAAAGCGCCGCCTTCTATCTTTTGGGCTTTACCAAATCGATGCAAGTTCGAGAACAAATTCTGGCAAAACGGTTTCGCCAGATAAGGCGATCGGTGATTGAAGAATTTCTACAGATTGCCCCATTCGATAAATTTCGACTTGACGATCTTTGCGGTTGATTAGCCAGCCTAGTCTCGCGCCATTATCTTGATATTCTTGCATTTTGGCTTGAGTAACAGACAGACTATCGCTTTGTGACATTAGCTCAACTACAAAATCTGGACAAATTGGTGCAATTTTAGATTGCTGCTCTGGAGTCAGAGATTCCCATCTCTCTTTTAAAATCCATGAAGCATCAGGCGATCGCATTGCGCCATTGGGCAATATAAACCCAGTGGATGACCCAAATGCTACACCCAATTTTTTACGTCGATTCCAAAATACTAAGTCTGCGCTAATTTCGATGCTACGCATTCCCGTATCACTACCTTCTGGAGCCATAATCGTAATATCTCCTTGAGCGCTACGCTCGAACTTTAAATCGCGATTTTTTTGGCAGAGTTGAAAAAACTTTTCTTCTGTTAGTTCAAATATTGGCTCTAGGCTAATGGTGAGAGCGTCCATTGATTTATCTCCTAAGCGATCGCCACATCAACAGTATAGAGCTTGAGCAAAAAGAAAGGCGGCGCATCGCGCCGCCTTTCTTTTCAGGGGTACAGAGAAATTTTTGACATCGCAAAGCGCTGTAGCTATATCATGAGATTAATAGCGAGTTTAGGAGCATAAATATATGGGCGACTCGAAACGCCGTAAACAGGTACTGGGCGAAAGTTATGGCAAATCTGAGCCGATCGCCTCTTGGATACCATTTTTAACCAAAGAAAAAGCTGATGCATTTGTGAAAACCTCTACCCAAGCCGCTTGGTATGGCATTGGCGCAATGGTAGTTATTTGGGTGACGATCCGCTTTATTGGTCCCGCCTTTGGTTGGTGGCACTTAGCTGACTAACTTATGACTTGTCATCTATTAATTCCTGCGGCGGGTAGCGGTAAACGCATGGGAGCCGATCGCAATAAGTTGCTGCTACCCTTGCTCGGTAAACCAATTTTGCAATGGACTCTAGAAGCCGCGATCGCTTCTAAAGCGATCGCTTGGATCGGTGTGATCGGTCAACCCCATGATTATCCAGAGTTTCAAAAAATTTTTAAGGCGGTGAATACGCACAAACCGATTCGCTTAATCCAAGGCGGCACAACTCGTCAAGCTTCCGTATTTAATGGCTTAAAAGCTCTGCCCACAGAATGCGATCGCGTATTAATCCATGATGGCGCAAGATGTTTAGCAACGCCCCTGTTATTCGATCGCTGCGATGTGTCTTTGCAGACCATACATGGATTTATAGCCGCCGTGCCAGTTAAGGACACGATTAAAGTTGTGAATGGTCTGACTATTGTTGATACGCCTAACCGCGATCATCTTTGGGCGGCGCAAACTCCCCAAGGTTTTCAAGCAGATTTGCTTAAAAATGCTCATCTTCAAGCAGTTGAGCAGGGCTGGGAAGTTACTGATGACGCGGCTTTATTTGAGAAGGTTGGCTTAGCGGTGCAGATCGTGATCGGTGAAGAGACTAATCTCAAAATTACTACGCAACAAGATCTGGCGATCGCCGAATTTATCTTGAAACAGCGCAAAGTACAAAAATAAAGGGCGCTTTGCGCCCTTTATTTTTATACCTTGAGGCTGCGTAGCACGACTAAAAGTTCGCTATCCTCGCGCTTGAAGATCGGCAAAAATTCAATATGCTTATAACGGACGATGCCGTGAATATCAATAATGCAATAGGCGCGTTTACTACCAAACAAACCTGCTACACCATAGCTTTTACAAACCTCTTGGTCGCGATCGCTTAGCAAGGGAAACTGTAAGCCCAACTTTTTGGAAAACTCAATATGTTTTGCGATTGGGTCAGTACTAATGCCCAAAATTTCTGCCCCAGCCTCGCGAAATTTTGTCCAATCATCTGCAAAGCATTGCATTTCATTGGTGCAGAGAGGAGAAAAGTCTCCTGGATAAAATGCTAATACAACGTTTGTTTTACCTGCATAGCGGCTCAGCGTAATATCACCGCGATCGCTAGGCAAAGTAAAATCTGGAGCTTTTTGACCAACTTCGACAGACATAGAGTTTCCTATATTACCTTTGGATTTGGGATTTAGACTGGAGCCTAGTATTTGTTTCGCAGCCAATTATCATCTTACTCAACAATGCTTACCATGAAACACCCAGACATTAATTCTACGAATCACCTCATAACGGTCGAGCTATCTAGTGAAATCTATGCAGCTTTGTTAGCGAAAATTAAAATCACTGGCAAAACTGAATCAGAGTTGATAATTCAGGGTTTGCAGCAGGTTTTAAATGAGACTAATGAACACGATCGCTTTGCGATTTTAGAGGCTGCCTTAGAGCAAAAACTCAAAAAATATGTAGAAAGCTTAATCAAAGATCGAGTTTTATCTTCCGAATTAACGCCATCTTTACCTCAGTTAAGTCCTGACTCAGATCTAGACCGCAAAAGGATGATGCCAATTCCCACGATTCGACCATTGCAAGTAGGCGATCGCGTTTTGATTCTTGAGCCTGAAAGTCCTTATTATATGGCGAAATTATTGGTAATCAAGACTAGCTTAATTCGAGCAACGGTGGACACCGACACAGGCGAAAAAATATTCTTAAAACGAGATTTACGTTTTGTGGAATCCACAATTGAATAGATAAAGCGTGCTTTGCACGATTTATTTACCCTTGGGCAATATCTTGGGCGATCGCAAAACTCTAATCACCGCAAACCCTGTAATCGCCCCATAAATTGCCCCTTGTAAAGCACAAGCCAATATCGTCGATCGCGCCATATAACCGAGATATAGCCCAAAGCTGCTTAATGATAAGGCGATCGCACTAGCAAATAGCCACAACCCCGCCGCCCGAAATGATTTGAGCAATTGCCACTGGCAAACACCAACGATCGCCCCAACAATGGCAAAATCAACCATCAAAATTGAAATCGATGGCAAGTCTTGCACTTGCGATCGCAGCGATGGGGCTGACGCAAAAAATACAATGATCAGTCCCACACTCCAACCCAATAAGGTGAGCGGCAACCACCATCCCTCTTTGGCAAAGCGATCTCGCAACATCAGAGACTGAGCAATCGAAATACCTACCCCATGCAATATTTCATTGAGAAAAATCCGCGATCGTAAATCATAAGGATCTTGCCAAACAAAGCTAGATAACAGCGTATTGCCGATAATATTGGCAATTAGCCATAGCCACCAAAAGCTCCGTCCTACTTTTTTTGACATAAACTTTTGACGTAAACTAAAGAGAAACAAGTTAAACCATGACAGATACAGTATCAGGTAAATTAGCAGGCAAGAAAGCAATTGTGACTGGCGCAAGTAGCGGTATTGGCAAAGAAGTCGCCCTCATGCTATTGCAATCGGGCGCACAGGTCAGTTTAGTTAGTCGTAATCCCGATCGCATTCTTGGCGATTTACCCGCAGATAGCAATGCTAAAGGCTATGCAATTGATTTAGGAGACATCTCTCAAGTTGCGGCAAAGATGCAAGCGATCGTTGCCGACATGGGCGGCGTAGATATTTTGATCAATAACGCAGGTATGGCGTATATCGGCGAAATCATCGATATGCCGCTTGATGAATGGCAAAAATTATTTGACCTGAATCTCACCAGTGTTTTCCAGTGCTTGCAAGCGACATTACCCACCATGCGATCGCAAAACAGCGGCACGATTATTAACGTTGCTTCGGTCGCAGGTAAACAAGGTTTTCCCAATTGGGGCGCATATTGTGCCAGTAAATTTGCGCTATTGGGACTAACTCAGGCGATCGCTGCCGAAGAGCAACCTTATGGCATCAAAATCATGTCAATCTGCCCTGGCTCTGTCGATACCCCACTATGGGATACCCTTGGTGACAAAGTGCCATCAAGTTTTAATCGTTCCGCCATGCTTCGTCCCGCCACTGTTGCTG
>JBBRQX010000271.1:0-4499 GCA_038225745.1 Pseudanabaenales cyanobacterium
AGAACAAATTTTTAAATACAGCCTATTGAGGATTTTAGTAATACAGATAATTTTTTGAAAGTGTCGCAAAGCGACACTCTCAAAAAATTATCTGGGTTTTATGGCAGCGCAAGACGCTGTAACTGTTCTACAAAGAGTAAACAAACAATGATCCAAGTAACTCTAAAGCCAGAACTTGCTAACCTATATGAGACAGACTACCTAGCATGGATTGAGCTAACTGTATCCAAACTGCGATCGCAAGACCTAGATGCGATCGATTGGGGAAATCTGATTGAAGAAATTGAAGATATGGGAAAAAGTGCGCGTAATAGCCTCAAGAGCAATCTCAGAATTATCTTGTTGCACCTGTTGAAATGGCAATATCAACCTAGTCATCGAAGTAGAAGTTGGCGATCTAGTATTATTGAGCATCGCTTGCGAATTGAAGATGCTTTTGCTGAGTCACCAAGCCTCAAGCGCCATTTTGCCGATGTATTTGATGCGGCTTATTTAGGAGCAATTCAGTTAGCTAGTAGTGAAACAGGAATTGCGAAAAAGACTTTCCCAAATCTTTGCCCTTATACGCCCGAACAAGTCTTAGACGCAGACTTTTTGCCCAATTAATTAACCAAATTTGCTATGATCACGCCTGAAGCTCTTGATGAATTACGCAAAAGCCTCCGCAAGGGGCAGCAAACCATGGCAGACTGGACTGGCGGTGAGTTGGCTGTGTCCGCAGTGCCAGGAGCAGGGAAATCAACGGGTATGGCAGTGGCGGCAGCGATCGCGATCGCCAAATTTGAACTGCATCGACAAAAGCAATTAGTCATCGTCACCTTTACGCGATCGGCGGTGAGTAATATTCGTAAAAAAGTATCAGAACATCTCAAAAATCTCCGCTTACCCCAGAGTTCTTTCACGGTCAGCACTTTGCATAGCTTGGCTTATAACATTGCTAGTACGCATCGAGAGCTATCAGGATTTGGGATGGGGGAAACTAAAATTATTTCGGAATCTCTAAAGCAGAAGTTAATTCGCAATGCGACGAATATTTGGGCGAAGGAAAATCCCAAATTATATGATCTATTGCTGGAAGGGAAAAACTTTGATGGCGAAGATACGGAACGCTTGCGGCGACAAACGGTATTGCGAACGGATGTATTGCCAAGTTTGGCGAAAGAGGCGATCGCTACGGCAAAAAGTTCAGGCTTGAGTGCGGCGGCGTTGCGAGAGGCGGAAGCGCCCGATGGTGGCGATATTTTGGCGATCGCGGCAGGACTTTATGAAACCTATGAGCGACTTTTGCGACAAGAAGGGGCGATCGATTATGACGATATGATTTTGGGCGCGTTGCGGGTATTGCAAAATGAGGGTGTTCGCAAATATTGGCAAGAGCGAATTTTTGCAGTATTTGAAGATGAAGCGCAGGATTCTTCGCCGTTACAGACTGAGTTATTAGAGATTCTCGCCCTCACCCCGCAGGGTAAAAACCTAATGCGCGTCGGTGATCCCAATCAAGCAATTAACTCGACATTTACACCAGCCGATCCGCGCTTTTTTAATGAATTTTGCGATCGCTGCAACACTGTTTCCCAACTCTCGACTCTCGACCAAGCAGGACGTAGCACCAGAAATGTGATGCGAGCCGCAAATTATATGTTGCATTGGGTTAATCATTCCGAATATGCCAAAATTGAGAATCCCTTCCGTCTGCAAAAAATTCGTCCTGTCGGTGCTGACGATCCGCAACACAATGCCAATCCTGAACCAATTGGTAAGGGTGTCGAAATCTATTTGCCGAATACTGTCGATGATATTGAACATGAAATGATGATGATCGGCGATCGCATTAAGCAATTGCACGATCAAGATCCCAAACTCAGTATCGCGATTTTAGTGCGTCAACATAATCAAGGGCGCTTTGTGGCTAAATCTTTAGAATGGCTGACGAAGGAGCATGAAATTAAAATCTATGATGTCGAGCAGAGCGATCGGCGATCGCGTGTACCGATGGATATGTTGGCGATTTTGCAATTTATGGAACGTCCCCACTCGCCTGACAATCTTAAATCAGCCTTAGAAGTTCTCAAAGATCGGCTAAAAATTTCATCACAGCAAGATCTTAATGCGATCGCTAGCAATCCCGAAAAGTTTCTCTATCCCACTTTATTAGATCCAGTTCTATCGCAAATTGCTCAAGAAACCCAAGCAAAATGTATTGGCTTATTACGCGCTAAAATCGAACTTCCCTTATATAACCTAATCCCATTTATCGCCTTTACGCTCTATGACGAAGAGGCGGGGCTACTTGCCACAGCCGACAAATTAGGCGATCGGCTCAATCAGCAACTGATTGGTAATTATTCAATGCAAACTGTAATTGAATCACTAAGAGAAATTGTGGAATCAGAGAATTTTGAAGCAGTAGAAGATGAAAATCTAGAAGGGCGCTATATGACGGGCGGACAGGTAACGCTGATCAGTCTGCACAAATCTAAAGGATTAGATTGGGATGTGGTATTTATGCCCTTTTTACATAAACGCATTTGTCCGGGGGAATCTTATCTTCCTGAAGCTGTCAAGTTCTTAGGAGATTTTGGATTACCTGAAGTGACAAGAGCGCAGATTCGGGCGATCGTGCATAGCGATCGCCTCCCCAATGCTGATCAAGCTTGGAAACAATGTAACAATCTTGGACAAGCAGAAGAATTTCGGCTTCTCTATGTGGGCATGACCCGCGCTAAACGCTTATTATGGCTATCTGCGGCTCAATCTGCACCATTCAGTTGGAATACCTTAGAGAATCGCACTGAAAACGCTGCAATTTGTCCTGCAATTACAGAACTAGTTAAGAAATTTCCTGAATTCATTTCATGATTTTTGTAGGTAGGCATAAAAAATAAAACCCAAAAAGCTATAGCTTTTTGGGTTTTATTTATGTAGGCGTTATTTGGGGCATTATATTTTAAAAATTTTAAAGTTCTGAAAATCGGATATTAAAACCTTCTTGAGCAAAATGCTTGTCATTTGTTAGGACTTCAGATATCTTCATTTCTTTCATGACGATCATTGAGATGCAATCGACAAGGCTATATCCTTTATCAAGTCGTTGTTCGTAGAGTTCTATCCCTTTTTGTCTCAGTTTTGGTGTGTAGCCAATAATTTAAACATTTGAATCTGTGAGGGTACTTTGATAGAGTAAGGAAACTTTAAGGCGCAGCAAATCGCCTCTTTTAGAGTAATAGGAAAATATTTCATCAACTACACCGTCAGTAATAACCAATCGTGAATTGACGATTTCTTGGCTTACTTCAATAACTTGTGAGTGCCAAGTATCTTTGACATTAAGCAAAGCAATCCAGTAGAAGGTATCGGCAAAGATTGCTGGCATGATTTAACGCTTGGGTGTGCCATAGATGTAATGATCGTGTTGTGATGAGCCATCTATGGGAAGTTGGTTGAGTATTTCATCAGGAACATCTGCCATGATTTCTTGAGCTACTTGCCAGATTGGTTTTTGATGCTGAACATAGCGAGTATTTCTGGTAAATACTAGAAAGCTCAGCACTTCTTGCAGCAGGGCTTCTGGACTCTGATTAATCTCTTGGAGTAATGTCTCTTTGGTAGTCATGGCTTTTGTGATTTGTAACTACTTCGATCTACAGTATAGAGTTTTTTGCACTTTAGCTTTGCTTTGAGAGAATGCGTTAAGAAATTTCTGCATTAGTTATAGCTCTAGCTCGTAATTTTCTCAAACTATATTGTTGATGCTAAAATATGCCTTGATATTTTGTTAGGAAAACAACATATGTCCACTAGACGCACTGACAGCGTATTTCCCGTTGGTTATAACCGAGATACTGATAGCCTCGTTGAAGGAATGACCAAACGTGAATATTTTGCGATTATGATCATGCAAGGACTCACGGCTGCTAATGGTCGGTTTGAAGATGAGTATCAAAAAGCGCGTTTAGCCGTCGCGGAAGCTGATGCTTTAATCGACATTTTGGCATATGAAGCAAATCCTAAAGCCTAAAAAAATCTGATGATAGTCCGTCTGCGGCGAACTATCATCAAATTAGACTTTTAGCTAATAAACCTATGTTTGCCCGATCGCTAAATAAAATATTTAATCAAAAATCTCAAAAACTAAATGTTTGCCAGTTTGGTAATCCTGTTTTGAGGGAAATTGCTGACCCGATCGCCAACGTGCGCGATCGCGAAATTCAGCAATTAATTGATGAGATGCTAGTCACACTCAAAGAAAGTAAGGGCATTGGTTTAGCGGCTCCGCAAATCGGGCGATCGATACAATTAATGATCATCGCTTCACATCCCAACGAGCGATATCCCCATGCTCCCCAAATGGAACCGATGGCCATGGTCAATCCCAAGATTATCGCGCATTCAATGGCAACTTCATGATTTTTGAGCATGGTTTTCTCCTGATATTCCTCAATTAATTAGCAATCCAATATTTCTAGAAAATTAGCGGCTTTAACGATAGGGATATTTTG
>JBBRQX010000272.1:0-4470 GCA_038225745.1 Pseudanabaenales cyanobacterium
CAAGCTGAGTTTGATCGCGACTTTTGGGATACCATGTCTGGCGGATACTTCAATACTACTAGCGAATCTAGTCAGTATCTACTATTGCGAGAACGTAACTATCAAGATAATGCGACCCCCTCCGCAAATGGAGTGGCGATCGCCAATTTAGTCCGTATTGCTAGCTTGACCGAAAAGTTGGACTATCTAGATCGCGCCGAGCTAGCGCTGAAACGCTTTGGTCATGTGATCGAGCGTAGTCCTGTGGCTTGTCCTAGTCTATTAGTTGCCTTTGACTGGTTCCGCAATCATACGCTGGTTCGGACTAATCCCTCTCAATATGCCTATCTCAATTCGCAATATCATCCATCTGTAATGTTACGAATCGATCAACATTTACCGAATCCAGAGGCGATCGCGATCGTTTGTCAAGGATTTGCTTGTTTGGAGCCAGCTACGAGTCAATCGATATGCGATCGGCAGTTATGTCAAAGCACAACTAGGGTTGAGTAGCTTATGTTACGAGGAAGCTTTTAAAAACCTCACCCCTAGCCCCTCTCCTTGCAAAGGAGAGGGGAACAAGAAAAAATTCTGGCTCCCCTTCTCCTTTGCAAGGAGAAGGGGTTGGGGGATGAGGTGAATTTTTCTCTACGGAGTTTGTGGTTGCTCTTCTTGTTTACCAAAAGCAACCCTCAGAAAAGGCGGCGCAAGAAACGTAGTTAAAATCACCATGATGATGATCGCAACTTCGAGAGGCTTGTCGATCGCACCGCTAGCAGTTCCAATACCTGCAAACACCAAACCCACCTCACCACGGGGAACCATGCCGATGCCGATCGCTAAGCGATTAATATTTGGTTGACCGAAGACCACCCAGCCTGTAATCACCTTGCCAACGATCGCGACTAAAAGCAAAAATCCTGCAATTAATAAACCGCTACGGTTTTCGGGGATCATTGGATTTAGAACGCTCAGATCGGCTCTAGCACCTACGGTTATGAAGAAAATCGGCACGAGTAAATCGGCAACGGGTTTGATCAATTCATCTAACTCGTTGCGGGCATCAGTCTCATCAAGAACCAATCCCGCCGCAAAAGCTCCTAAGATCGCTTCTAAATGGATCGCATTGCCGATGAAGGCCATGAAGTAGGCAAAGATAAAAGCGGGAATTACAATATTGCCACGAGTTTTAAGTTTTTCAACTAGCGCAACAAAGGTTTTGTTAAAGATTCCACCCAATAGGATCGAGCCAAACAAAAAAGCGATCGCGCTAATCAACAGAATGAAAACATTCTTAATATCGACTTCACCCGTTTTAGCCAAACTTGCCACCACCGCTAAAACAATGATCCCCAATACATCATCAATTACGGCTGCGCCAACGATGATTTGCCCTTCCTTAGATTTCAATTGTCCTATTTCTGCCAATACTTTAGATGTAATGCCAATACTGGTCGCGGTGAGTGCGGCTCCCGCAAAAATAGCAGGAATCGCGGCAACATGGAAAAAATACATTAATCCGATTGTCCCTGCGGCAAAGGGAGCAGCTACGCCCACAAAAGCAACAACGATCGCTTGCACGCCCACCTCTTTCAGCTCTCGTAAATTTGACTCTAAGCCAATTTCAAAAAGGAGAACGATCACTCCCAATTCAGCTAATACAGAGATCACCTCACTTTGGGAATCAAATATACTGTTAACGTCTTCAGGAGTAAGTTGGTTGAGCATCTGTAACGTGGACATTACCAACGAGTCTGAAGCTTCAAAACCACCTTCAGGAAAGATGACCAGACGTAAAGCCGACACCCCGACGATTAATCCAGCGACCAGTTCGCCCAAAACAGGTGGCAAGTCCAACCGTTTAGCGATTTCCGAGCCGATTTTACTGGCGATGTAAATGATCACCAAGCTCATCAATACGCCTGAAAGGATGATCGGTGCGTTTTCTGACTTAGTAGTTGCGAGTAAAGGATAGGGACTCAATAATCCAGATAAGCTATGAGCGATCGCGTTATTCGTAAGCATAGGCTGTTGTCATGTGAGTGATTGCATTTTACTTTAACTTTTTATGTGCTTAAAACAGAGACCAAAAAGTTGCGGCGCTAATCTTTTACTGGGAAGGGAGTATTTACTTAAAATATGAAGATGACTAAAAAACTTTTATTTGTTTGCCTCGGCAATATTTGCCGATCGCCTGCTGCGGAAAATATTATGAATCACTTGATTGAGCAGCAAGGACTAGGCGATCGCTTTATTTGTGATTCGGCAGGAACTGGCGGCTGGCACGTTGGCGCATTACCCGATCGCCGTATGCGAGCCGCAGCTAAAGAACGCGGCTTAGACTTTGTTGGTTCGGCAAGACAATTTGAAGCAGTGGATTTGCGCGAATTTGATTTAATCTTAGCGATGGATAAGGACAACTATCGCAATATTATCGCTCTCGATCCGCAAGGAAAATTTAGCGACAAAGTAAAGATGATGTGTGACTATTGCGAGACGCATACTGACAAAGAGGTTCCCGATCCTTACTATGGCGGTGCAGATGGATTTAATTATGTAATCGATCTGCTTTTCGATGCCTGTAATGGACTTCTCAAATCGCATAATTAAACCCAAAGCCCAAAAAGCTACGGCGCACGCGCAGCGTGCGCCATAGCTTTTTGGGCCTTTTAAGTGGCCAAAAAATTTTGTTGATATATACTACTAATTTCTCTACTGAATTATAAAGGCATCTAAAAATATTCATGCATTATCAAAAGCGATCGCGCCGTCAAGATTTCTGGAAAAATCTTTTATATAAGCAAGTCTGGCAACGGGCGATCGCTTGTTTAATAGCAGGCTTATGTTTATTTGCCCTAGCCGCCTGTGAGCCAATCCCAGAGCCAAATCAATCGGTCGCTGGTAGTGCCAATAATCTTAAAAATATCTTAAGTCGTGGCAAATTGGTTTGCGGTGTCAGTGGTGAATTACCGGGATTTAGCTTCGTGAATAAAGAGGGTAAATATTCAGGGCTAGATGTCGATATTTGTCGGGCGATCGCCGCCGCTTTATTTGATAATCCCGATGCGGTACAGTTTCGCAACCTCAATGCAAAGGAACGCTTCACGGCTTTGCAGTCGGGCGAAATCGATGTACTCAGTCGAAATACCACATGGACATTAAGCCGAGATACTGGTTCGCGGCTTGCTTTTATGCCTGTAGTTTTTTATGACGGTCAAGGCGTGATGGTGCGAAAAGATAGCAATATTAAGGCGATCGCCGATCTTAAGGATGCTGATATTTGCGCTCAAACTGGCACAACCACCGAGCAGAATCTTGCCGATCAAATGCGAAAGCGCAACCTTGCCTATAAACCAGTCGTGTATGAAGATGTGAATGCCACATTTAATGCCTATCAGTCAGGGCGTTGTGCCGCGATTACCGCCGATCGCTCTGCACTCGTAGTCCGCCGCACTCGCCTCGCCGATCCTGAAAATCATGTGGTTTTAGATTTTGTGATTTCTAAGGAGCCGCTAGCGCCTGCGGTCGGTGATGGTGACTCGAAGTGGGCGGATATTGTCAAGTGGATTATTTTTGCAGCGATCGAGGCGGAGGATTTAGATATCTCTTCAACAAATCTGGCGACTCAATTGCAAAGTAAAAATGCCGAAATTCGTAGGTTTCTAGGAGTTGATGGCAGCTTAGGAAAAGATACGGGTATCGCCAATGATTTTGCAGCGCGAGTGATTAAACATGTGGGCAACTATGCAGAAATTTACGATCGCAATCTTGGCAAAGATAGCCCATTCAAATTGCCACGCGGACAAAATGAACTCTGGAAAAATGGCGGCTTAATCTACGCACCACCATTTCGTTAGCAAAAAAAGAAGCGCGAAGCGCTTCTCTTTTTGCAGGATTTTACCAGCCAAATACTGAGGCGATCGCAGGTTGAGCGATCGCATTAGGCTCTTCCACCATCTCAGCATTATCAGCTTCCATGATCAATTCTTCAGTACAGAAAGTCGCCTGACTAAATCCACCAAAACGCTTAACAGTGCTAGCCCGCATCCGCACATTGGGCGCAGGAAACCAAAAGCGCTCATAGGAACTCATCGAAGGATAATCGGTGATTAACACCAGCGCCTCCTCGTCATCAATTTCATAACGCCCAATCACAGGCACTACTTCCACATAACCAACTTCGCGCAAAAGCTTACCTTTGCGACCCGTCTCATCATCTGGCACTAGCGCAAATACAGTTTCGCCAGAGTGAGTTTCGCCATCTTCCTTATCCCATGCCATAGTTCCATCCCATTTCACATAGGCTCCACCGATCGCGGTGGCTGGCTCAACTTCATGCATTTGACAAATTTCGATCACCTTGGGATCGTCAGCATTGAGCGGATTAACATAAATTTCTGAACCACCTTTTTCGGCACGCCGAAAGGCTAGGTGATGGGTAGTCCGTTGCGATCGCCAAGTTCCTGCACTTTTTTGAAAAAACTCTAAAGC
>JBBRQX010000273.1:0-4458 GCA_038225745.1 Pseudanabaenales cyanobacterium
AATCTCGCTCTACTTAGGTTTGCATTAGTAAAATTCACACCATCAAGGTTTGCTTTCTGGAAATTTGTGCCGACAAGACTAGCATCTTGCATTTTTGCACCTGTCAGAATCGCTTCACTGAAGTCAACATTATCCAGCTTGGCTCCTTTAAAGTCTGCATTCGTATAGTCTCTACCTCTAGCATCTTTAAATAGTCCCCATCTTAGTCCCAAATCGAAAATGGGTCTATTAAGTAAACTGTAGAGCAAGAAAGCGCCACCGATTACCCCTAATCCGATCGCAGGAATTTTAAGATAATTTTGCCATAGTGACTCCAAGCTCACACTCGGCATCGTCATTTTGGGCTTACTGGGAGCAGTTGATGATAGCGCTACTGACTTCATATGCTCATCATATGTATCATCGTTATCTTCAGTAAACCGATTAAAATCAACTTGATCTGGGGCAGCTTGCATGTGTGACTGATTTGGATTAACAAAATTTGGCTTTGGGCGATCGCGCGGTATTTCCTTAGTTTCGCTGGTACTTGTCAACTCAGGGCGAGAATTATTAGTTTGATTAGTTCTAATTCGAGAAGGTAGCTGTGTACTTTGAGGGCTAATAGTCGTGATATTGTCAGATAGATCGCCGCTATCCAATAGCCCTGACCAATCGGCATTATCCGCATGAATTTCTAAGCCAAGATCATTAAAATCAGGCAGCCCTGTTTCTTTCCGCTTGGGATTACCAGAAGAGTTTCTACTGTCTCTTCCTTGTGAGGCTCTTCCCGCAGATACTCCTGCACTTGAAGGCTTGATAACGCTTGGCGCTGAATAAGGAGATCCTGTTGACGATCGTCCACTAGAAAGCACAGTGTCTGAATCTAATAATTCTGACCAACTTTCATCAATTGAATGGATAGAGTTACGATTTTGATGCTGATCTAATTGGTCATGAAATCGATCAAAATCATCTTCTTCGTTTCTTATCCCCTTTTTATTTTGGGGTTGCGGTTGAGAACCTATATTTGCAACAGGATATGTAGGAACTTTAGGGGTACTACTAACTTTGGTGAGGTTACGCTTTGGTGGTAGCGGCGGTAAAAAAGGTGGTGGTGGTGGATTATTGATCGTTGGCGAAGTAGGTTCTTGCTTGGTAACAGGAGGAAGGCTTGGGGCGATCGGTGGTGCTGGCGGGGTTAGCCCTGTAGATATTGCCGCAGATGCAAAACCAGCGAAGTTATCAGTATCCATACTATCTAGCTCGAAATCATCTAAAAAGTCGCGATCGCTTATATCCAGATCAAAACTTTCAGATGGCGCAGTGAATGTCTCTTTTGATGAAACAGGATCTTCAAATACATCTAGTTCTGATGTGTAGCCGCCATTTAGCAAATCATTAGCTAAAGCCTCCTCATGCAGATTTACTCCATCGTCATCATTGAGTAAATCATTCATCAAAGCATTTTCAAATGGATCACTTGGTATATTGTTTACAGAATTAATCGAAGGAGGAGGGGGCATAAGTCCTGAAGTGAATTCTTCTTCTGGATGAGAAATGGGAACAACTCGATTTGGGGTGAGCGTTGTGGTAGTGCTACCAATGTTGAAATCAGAAACGTCTGGCAAACTACCTTCATCAAAAGAAGCCAGATCGAAGTTTTCATCAAGTATACTTTCTAAATCATCAGCATTATTTGTATCCCAATCGGACTCTTCCAAATTTGCATTTGCTAATAATACATCGTTGCCAAAATTATCGACATAATTATCAAAATCATCAGCATAATCTGAATCAGTAATTTGCTCAGGAATAGGTTCATTAAAGTCTTCCCAAGCAGCCTCGGAATCACTAATACTTGTCGTAAAACTATCAGCATTATTGGCGATTGCCCAATCGTTGGCATCAAGATTGCCACTGAAATCAAAGTTTTCGTTGATAGATTCTTGTATTAATTCATTTTCTTCAAACAATCTATTTTCAACTAAATCTACCAAGTCATTAGTCTCTGAGGAAGCTTTTTCTGAAGCTGTCAAATAATCTTCTGTCTCAACTAGCTCTTCATCCCAAACTGCCTCGTTGCCAATACCAATTTCATCCTCTAAACCCGCAGTCCAGTCTGCATAGTCATCTTCAATGTCAGCAACAACTTGCTCTTCTGGAGTTGTTTCCGAATTCAAATCATTATTAATTTCAGCAGCTTTCGATTCTTCTGCTACTAAGCCCTCCCAGTCATCGAATGTCTCAAAAGCATTGTCAATGGATGTGGAGGATGTCGAGGCAGAATACATACTAGGAGGACTATCCCAAACTGCATCATTGATCGCACCTGCGGCAGTTTGCCCCCAATCACTAGCAAATACATCGTCAACTGACTCATTCGTGATTTCAGATTCAAGATTTGGCGAATTACTTGACCAGATCTCATCTTCAGCCACATTTAAAGCGAATGGCTCTAGCGGCTGTGCCGATCCAAAGTCATTATCTAGTTCATTATTAAATTCTTCTAGATTATTTTCTGCATCAAAAAATACACCCTCTGCTATGTCTTGATCCTCTTGAAACCCATCTTCAACTAGATTTTGAGAATCGCTTGAGAATTCAAGATTGTCAGCTAGCTCATTAGTTTTTATGGCGGATAATTCTAAGTCATCAATTAGTAAATCTTCTTGATAGATAGATTCAGGTAATTCGTCAGAAATTAGATTGTGGTTTTCGTAGTAGTCTTCAGCGGTTCCCGCGATCGCTGAAATTTGAGTTTCCATTTCAAAAGATTCATTAACGACATCAAAACTAGGTTGGTCTTTAGATGGCTCGCTAATGTTATTTATATTGTCTTCTAAAAATCCTGAAATACTGTCCCAGTCGTCATCATTTTCAACGGTACTTAAATCAAAACTGGAGTCATCCTGATCATCTAGCATTTCCGCTAATCCTTGGATCTTACCTTCAGTATCGTCAATTTCATTCTGCAATGCATCAATGTTCAGAGATTCTGAAGCGTCAAAGCTTAAAGAATCTAGATCGGAAAAATCAGAGTCTTCCAGAAAGTCCAATTCGTCTAATCCTAGAGCATCGTCTAGACCGATATCTATGGAAAAGTCTTCTTGTAAAGAGGGTTGAAATGTTGTCCTAGATTGAGCTGTGTCTGGATATGGAAGATTAGCTTTTGCGCTACTGTCTGGGTTATCTATTCTTGTCTGGAGATTGGTCATAATTAACCAATCAATATTCTCAACATCATTATTATTATTAGATGGTGCTGCTGTATTTTTTGGGGAGGGCGATCGCTCAATTGGTTCATCTAAGCCTAGCGATCGCAACCACTCTAAGTCTTCAAGATCATTTTCGGTATCTTGATTAATAGATGCTTGAGAAGATGAGCTAGCTGGATTTGATTCTGGTTTTAGCTGAGAAGATCCGCCAATTCGCGTGCTAACATCTGACATAATCATCCAATCGACATCAGCAGCGTCAGGCTGTATTGATTGTCTTTTGTCTGGTTCGTTAACGCCTTGACCTTTCTGTGGGCTATTTGTGTTGGAAGCCATGAATCAATCCTCAGCATTATATTCGCGCTTGCACCGCTAGGCGCTTTATTCTAATCCCTTGCAAGCTTCAATTATATTTGACGCATACAAAGTTTAATTTAATCTTAACAAATAAATTCTATAAATAGATATCGTAAATAGGTACGAAAAAGAAAACTTAAAACTCAAAAAGCCATGGCACGTATGCAGCGATCGCCACAGCTTTTTGGGCTTTGATTTTTATTACGCCTATCTACTTAGTAATTCTCATTTTAAAAATTATTTTTGTATCACTTAAAATTCAGAAACGCACCAATTTTTGCCGCAGCTTCCTTCAAAACGCTAGGTGGATGTACTAGCGCAAAACGTACATAGCCTTCACCATGTTTGCCAAAGCCTGAACCAGGGGATAGGGCGACCCCAGTAAATTTAATTAAGTCTAGACAAAATCTTACTGAATCATGGGCATAGCGATCGGGTAATTTTGCCCAGAGATACATTGTGGCAATAGGTTTAGGAATATCCCAGCCGATCGCCCCAAGTGCATCGATCATCACATCTCGCCGCTCTTGGAATGTGGCTACTACGCGATCTATCGGTGCGCGATCGCCTGCTAGCGCTTTGATCGCACCGCGCATGATTCCTTGATATTGATTGAAATCTACGGCGGCTTTAATTTGACGCAGGGCTTTAATCAGTTCGCGATTGCCGACGGCGAAACCAACTCGAAAGCCTCCCATATTATAGGACTTGGACATCGTGAAAAATTCGATACTGATATTGCGATCGCGATCGGCTTGTAATATCGAGGGTTGGATTGAGCCATCAAATACCAAGTCGAGATAAGGAAAATCATGGATTAAGGCAAGATCGTGCTGTTGGCAAAATTTGACGGCGGATTGCAGAAATTCGAGTGAAGCCGTAGCCGTGGTGGGATTATGGGGATAGC
>JBBRQX010000274.1:0-4454 GCA_038225745.1 Pseudanabaenales cyanobacterium
TATCAGAACTGGGGATAGAATTAGAAAATGGTGAAGTGTAATAGGGAGATCTCACTTTTAATTTGGATCATGGGCAGGGAATTTTCATAAGGTAATGCTCATGATTAATTTAACGGTATTAACTAACCAAATTAGGGCAACTATGCCGCCAGCGATCGCTAAAGGCACGATCGCTAAAGTTTTCCAGCTTTTAATGTCTAGAGCCACCGATGCGCTGCGGATTTGCCAGACGATGAACCAGATAATGACCGCGATCGCGGCAAGAACCCGAAATTGTGGCGGTAAGCTGAGGGCGGGAGCCATGAATAGCCAAGGCAGACTTGCAAAACCTGTGAGAGTCAGCAATTCAGGCATTGTGACATTTTTTTGAAATACGCTAGCTAATTGCTTGAGCAGATAAGTAAAAAATAACCAGCCAATAATTCCGCTAATCACTGACCAAATAATTCTGAAAATAAAAAATTGATCGAGACGTAGGGTTTCCAGAATATTTACTAAGGCAATCACGACGATCGCTTGCACAAATGACGGATTAGCTTTGAGTTGCTCAAAAGTTATTTGTGGTAAAAATAATGTCCCATAAAGGCGATCAAGAAATGTCCCCAGATTTTGTGGCGGTTGGGTATTTGTAATGCTATCTGTGGCGATCGCATTTTGATCGGCATTTAGATTGGTATTTAAATCAGCAGAATTTGGCTCAGTGGGATTCATAAAAAGCTAGTAATGAAGTTGATTTGATATAAGTCTAAATTTGCCGTGATTTTGTCTTAATCTATTACTAATTGCTAACTGACTCTAACATGATTGACCTCGATACGACTCAAGCCCATCACCTCTTAAATATTGATGCAAGCCAATTACCACAAGGCTTACGCGGACGGATTACAGTCCCCGGTGATAAATCAATTTCACATCGGGCGTTAATGCTTGGCTCACTCGCTGAGGGTGTGACTACAATTCGCGGTTTACTGCTCGGTGAAGATCCGCGTAGTACGGCGGCTTGTTTTACGGCAATGGGAGCGGAAATATCTGAACTTAATTCGGAATTAGTGACGGTCAAGGGAATTGGGCTGGGCAATCTCAAAGAGCCTGTCGATGTGCTGAATGCTGGCAATTCAGGGACAACTTTACGCTTGATGTTGGGGATTTTGGCAAGTCATCCCGATCGCTTTTTTACGGTGACAGGTGATAGCTCGTTGAGATCGCGTCCAATGTCTCGTGTGGTCAATCCTTTACGACAAATGGGCGCAAATATTTGGGGTAGACAGAATGGTTCCAGAGCGCCTCTTGCTATTTCAGGACAAAATCTGAAAGCTATTCATTATCAATCCCCTGTAGCTTCGGCGCAGGTCAAGTCTTGCATCATGCTGGCAGGTTTAATGACTGATGGCGAAACGATTATCACTGAGCCAGAGCGATCGCGCGATCATAGTGAAAGAATGTTGGCTGCTTTCGGCGCAAAAGTCACTGTCGATATTGATACAAATACGGTCGCAGTTAAGGGCGGCGCGAAATTAGTTGGTCAAGAAGTAACCGTCCCCGGAGACATTAGTTCCGCAGCTTTTTGGCTAGTAGCCGCTTCTATCGTTCCCAATTCCGATTTATTGATTGAGAATGTTGGCATTAATCCGACTCGTACAGGTATTTTGGAAGTTCTCGCCGAAATGGGAGCCGATATTACCTATGAGAATCAACGCGAAGTTACTGGCGAACCTGTTGCCGATTTGCGAGTGCGTTCTGCTTCTCTCAAGGCTTGCAGAATCAGTGGCGCGGTAATTCCCCGTTTGATTGATGAGATTCCAATTTTGGCGATCGCGGCAACTTGTGCGGAAGGAACAACGATCATCGAAGATGCGGCTGAGTTGCGCGTCAAAGAAAGCGATCGCATTGCGGCGATGGTTAAAGAAATGACGAAAATGGGCGCAAATGTAACCGAGCGTCCTGATGGTATGGCGATCGTCGGTGGTAAAGCGCTGACTGGCGCAGAAGTCGAAAGCTATGACGATCATCGAGTGGCGATGAGTTTGGCGATCGCGGCTCTAGTTGCCAAAGGTAAAACTTCAATTAATCGTGCTGAGTCCGCCGCAATTTCTTATCCATCATTTATTCCCACTTTACAAAATTTGTACACAAAGTAGGCGATCAGAAATTTGTCTCGCAAGGAGTATCTCGTGATTAATAGTATTACCCGATCGCTTTTAGAAAATCTCGCCAGATTGCGTCTACTTAACATTGATTGAATCGCCTTACGCAGAAGTTGCTAAGACCCCCACCCCTCTCTCGCAGGAGAGGGGAATAAGAAAATATTCGTCGCATCTTGCTCCCCCTCTCCCCTAGGGAGAGGGGGCTGGGGGGGTGAGGGCGTTCTATTTCAATTATGGCTACCCAATCTGTTCATTCTCAAACTCAAAACGTTTAATGTTTTGACAACCAGTTCAATAAAACTAATTCTAAACTCTGATTATTTTTGTGCATTTCTTGTTTGACCCATTGCGCGATCGCATCGATCGCCGAAAAGCTAGAACCCGCTTGCCATTTCATATCAATACCCATTGAGGTGATGTGAGTGCCTTCGAGGGTTTCTAAGCTGATGGTTTTAGGAAATTTTTGTTTAAGCAGCTTGGAAAGGATGGAAATTTCATCTATACCATCGTCAACGAACTTAATTAGTAAATTATCAACGACCTGATAATTGGCGGCGATTAGTTGTTCGGTTTCTATAGGAGTGGGGGTGAAATTCATTGAGGACATTTCGGGGATCGTGCCAGCGAGTTCTTTAAAAAAAGGAATCGAGCGATCAGCGCTGTAATTGTTGTAAGCGATGTAGATATTGCCAGCGCGGGTGGGCTTATAAAGGCTATTAATTAGTAGATGGATTTTGCAACCCATGCTATGTCCCATACCAAACACAGGAAAATAATCCAGAAATAATTTGCTCCGCGCTTTCCGAAATGAAGTATTCACTTCACGGGCAATCTGGCGATGGTCGAAAGTGTTGTTTAAAAATGGCGTGGCAACGATCGCATATTGATTATTGGCAAGCTGCTCTAAAACGCGACCATAGGCAACATGGGGCGCAGCCGCAAAAAATGCACCACCCAAAAAGTGAATCACGCCTTTGGGCTTGGGCGGTGTCAGCACCCAATTTTCTTCGATTTGCTTCCACTCCATTGTTTTGCCACTATTTACATTTCTTTATATATTCTATCTCAAGAAAATAGAGAGAGGCTGCTAAGCAGCCTCTCTCTATTTTCTGAGAACAATGGGCTTAAGCCCATTGTCTATTCACGATTAGGTTTGTCAGTAGCGCGATTGAGCAGCCAAAGTGAGGCGACTAAGCCGACAAAATGGGCAAAAATGATATTAAAACTAGCCTGAATAATTTGGAAATCTAAGGGCTGAATCAGGGGATTAATACTACCTGCGACTCCGATTACGGCTTGTCCTTGTTGCGATCGCAAAGTCAAAGCGCCAATAATCGCAAAAGCTCCCAGCAAAGTCACCAACATCCCGATTAGATTAATAATTAGCCCAATTTTGATTTGAAATACAGTTTGAGTTTTAGTGGGGCGATCGGGCGATCGCAGCTTTTTCGCCATTTGGGTATAACGATAATTCCAGAAAATACTCGCGCCTAATGCTGCAATGCCGACCCATGCAAAACTGAGTCCGGGTAACGAAGCGGGGCTACTATCTAGCCCTGTAGGGATTGCGGATTGATTAACTCTAGGGAATAAAAAAAGCTGTAACAACATCACCGATGAAACGACACATAGGATAACTTGTGTCCAAAAGGCAGTCCAGCCCCAGCGCCGAAATGATAAAACTACGCGCAATACATTGGGCGAGACATCGCTGTTATCTTCTTCTTCTTTGGCGTTTTTTAGTTCTCTGGGCATAGCTGGCTAGTAAAAACTAATAGATACTATAGCGCTTTGCGCTTTCAAAAAGTAGAAGGAGCGCAAAGCGCCCTTTCTACTTGCAATATTTGGAGACATCCTCGCCTTTGTCAGCGAGATAGCATAGCGATCGGAATCGTAATCCGACTAACTGATCATACAAAGGGTTAATCTCGCACATAGCGGGAATATGCATGATTTTATGCCCAAATAAAACTACATCGCGCTCAAAGGGGCATTGAGCAGGAACGGCTTTGCAGATTAGGTTTGCAAGTCGAGAATCATGAATATCGATATGATCTAGCCATTCTTTGACAGGCTTTAACAGATTTAGATGATGCTCAGCCTGATGAGAGCTGGCTTCTAGCTTTTGTCGCAACTCGTTAATTGGTTTTATTTCTTGGTGCAGCGCTGTGCAAAATTCTTGAACAAATGCCGTGATGCATTCCCCGTCCTCGCGAAGCAGGGCGGGGTTAAGAACGGTCGGGGTTTTCGCTTTGAGGACAATCTTGACTTTGGATGTACAATATCGTCATGGCAACGAGACGCACCACA
>JBBRQX010000275.1:0-4448 GCA_038225745.1 Pseudanabaenales cyanobacterium
AAGTTGCGCGTTATTGTGCGAAACGGTTAACAGGTTCTTCGGCTGCCCATGCTGGCGCAGGTGAAGCAGTTTGACGTGCTACGCGGGGTTGAGGCATAGGGGCATCATTTAATACAGAAGACTGCGAGCTAACTTGAACACAGGAAGGTGCAAACAAGAAGATGCTGTCGCCGATGCGTTCTTGATGTCCATCGAGGGCATAAGTACCACCAGCCACGAAGTCAACTGCACGCTGAGCTTGGTCGGGGTCCATCATCGTCAGGTTCAGCACAATCGATTTGCGTTCGCGCAATGCTTGGATTGCTTGAGGCATTTCTTCAAAACTGCGAGGTTCCATCACCATGACTTGGGACAAGCCATTTGCAGCGTTGGGCATACCAATTACATTACTCATGTTGTCAGAGGTTGCTCTCAATGCTGTAGGGCGTTCACGAGTGCGGCGAGCTGGTGGCTCTTCTGGTTCTGGAGCGATCGCGCCATTATCTTCTTGATAAATGTCTTGATATTCACGACTAGCCGCCGCCGCTTCGTCATACTCATATTCGTATTCTTGAGTTTCAGACAAACCAACAAAATCCTTGAGCTTTGTAAAAATTCCCATTGTAATTAACTCCTAGTGTTTGCTCCTCAGTTTTTGCTTTGATGCCACAACATCATACTTCTAGACTAGATGAGGAGTTCAATCTAATAAAGCCGTCTTTTAGGGCAAAGACTTACTTTGTCTAGTCGCGTTTAATTGCCTTTACTGCCTAAAACAGTATTGACAAATATTTATCCGCAGACTGTAACCGATAACAGGTAAAAAAGCTAGATAGGGTTGTTAAGTTTTTTTAATACGACAAAAAACGACCTTTATTTGCTCAAGCTTCACAAGCCATATGGCTTGTAAGCTCTTTGATTTGTTCACAGCATCAATTGTGTAATTTAATTCTGCTAGTAACTGAGAGAGCACCGATGCAGACAGCAAATCATCTTCGACCAGTAAGATTTTCAACACTCTTTCCCGCCCTCGCGTATGCAAACTGTCTAAAACTAAACATAGCTATAGCCTGAAAAAATCTGGCTGCCAACCCGAATTATGGTCGCGCCTGCTTTGACCGCGATCGTATAGTCGGCTGACATCCCCATTGAAAGTTCTTGAATGTTATGCCAACCGCGCGATCGCAGTTGTGAGGCTAACTCACCGAGACGGCTGAAAACATCAAAGGCTTGCGATTCATCTAAACCAAGGGGCAGAATCGTCATAAGTCCGACAATATTAAGGTTCGCTAACTTTTCTAAATTCGATAAATCGGCTAATAGCTCTGATTCTGACCAGCCCGATTTGTTGGGATCATCGGCTAGTTTGACTTGCAATAAAAGTTTGGGGGATTTGCCAAGCTCAAATATGTGGCGATCGCATTGTTCGGCAAGACTAAGGCGATCGATCGAATGGATCCAATCAAATTGGGCGATCGCTTGTTTGGCTTTATTACTTTGCAAGCTGCCGATCATGTGCCAAGTGATATCGGTTAAAGCGGCTAATTCCGACTGTTTAAGTTTGGCATCTTGCACCCGCGATTCTGCAAAATCTCGCACACCCGCATTGTAAGCCGCACGAATTGCGGCGATCGTCGTATATTTGCTGACAGCAACGAGTTTTACCTCTAGCGGGATTTGGTTTCGGATTTTTTGGAGGCGATCGTTGATAGTTGTAGCGGTCGCATCAGGGTTAATTTCAGACATGAAATACAGTTGGCAAGTTTAGAGGGCGGATTTTGCTAAAATACTAGCACCTGAATATTTCTTAATACTACTTTCTCCCTAAATTTCCAATGCGTATCTCTTTGAATTGGCTCCGTGAACTTGTAGACTGCGATCTCTCGCCCGAAGAGCTAGAAGAAAAACTGACGATGGCAGGCTTTGAGGTCGAGTCGATTGAAGACCGCAGGACTTGGGCTGAGGGAGTTGTGGTTGGTCAGATCGTCACGGCTGAGCGTCATCCCAATGCTGACAAGTTGCAAGTTTGCAAAGTCGATATTGGCGAACCTGAACCATTACAAATTGTCTGTGGCGCGGCAAATGCTAGACAGGGCTTGTTTGTGCCTGTTGCCACGATTGGCACTTATTTACCGACAATTGATTTGAAATTGCGTCCGACCAAGTTACGCGGCGAACATTCTGAGGGGATGATTTGTTCTCTAGCCGAGATTGGACTGGCTAAAGAATCAAGCGGTATTCATGAATTTCCTGAAGGCGTGACTGTTGGTAGTGATGTGCGTCCACTTTTGGGGCTAGATGACGCGATCCTTGATGTAACTTCGACCGCTAACCGTGCCGATGCCTTGAGCATGGTGGGGATCGCCCGTGAAGTGGCGGCTTTGCTAGGTAAAGAAGTGCGTTTGCCTCTGGCAACTACAGATTTTCAACCGAAAGCAGCCGATTGGGTGACGGTGGAAGATGCGAAATCCTGCCCTGCTTATATCGGCACATTGATTAAAGGCGTAAAGGTTGCGCCGTCTCCCGACTGGTTGAAGCGCCGCGTTGAAGCCGCAGGAATGCGATCAATTAATAATATTGTTGATATTACCAATTACATTTTGTTGGAATGGGGACAGCCGCTTCATGCTTTTGATGCGGACACTTTGGGCGTTGGCATTAATGTTCGGTTTGCCAATGCGGGTGAAAAAATCAAAACCCTTGATGGAGTTGATCGCACTCTTACTACTCAAAATTTATTAATTACCGCAGCCGATAAACCGATCGCGATCGCTGGTGTGATGGGTGGAGCCGAAACCGAAGTTTCGGAAAGCACTACAAATATTATGTTAGAAGCAGCTTTATTTACACAAGTCACCACAAGGCGATCGGCTCGCGCTCAAGGGCTTCGCACCGAGGCTTCGGCACGTTATGAACGCGGTGTTAATCAAGCCGCGATCGAATCGGCGACCGCGAAAGCTGTCCAGATGATCGTGGAACTTGGTGGCGGTGAAGTCGTAGAACAAAGCATCATTGATGCGAGATCTAAGGAAGTTCGCGTGATTGATTTGCGCTTGGTCAAAGTTTGGCAAATCTTGGGTGAAGTAGATCGCGAAGAAGAAGACGCATTAGCTTTGCTTTCTGAATCTGAAGTCGAACAAACTCTCAAAGTCTTATCTTTTGAACTAGAGAAACAAGCGATCGAGGAAGGTAGTTATGCCACTTGGAAAGTAACGGTTCCGCCCTATCGCTATGCTGACATCGAGCGTGAAATCGACTTAGTAGAAGAGATTGCGCGGATCTATGGTTATGACAAATTTGTGGAAACCTTACCCGCCAGAACTGAGTTTGGCTTCCTTTCGGCAGATCAAGAGGGCGGTCGGATGATTCGCGCTGCTTTCCGTGCGGTGGGCTTAACGGAAGTTATGCATATGTCTTTATGCAGCCCCACTGATTCTAATCAGGTGAAAATCAATAATTCTGTGGCGATCGAATATGGAGCGCTGCGGATTGATTTACTCACAAATTTGATTGAAGCTTGTGCTTTTAATATCAATCAAGGCAATGGAATTTTGAATGGATTTGAGATTGGGCGCGTGTTCTGGCTCGATGAAGATGGCAGTGATGAAACCGATCGCATTGCAGGAATCTTTGGCGGCGATCCCACAGTTGGCACATGGCAGCATAGTTCTAAACCAATGAATTTCTATGAAGCCAAAGGTTTGCTAGATTCCGTATTCCATAATCTTTGCGTCACCGTCGAATATCAACCCGATCAAAAAGATGCACGATTACATTCTGGTCGCACCGCTTCATTATGGATTTCAGGTGAGCGCCTCGGCACATTTGGGCAGCTACATCCACAACTACGCGCCGAAAAAGAACTTCCCGATGAGATTTATGCGTTTGAGCTAGATTTCTATACTTTGTTGGATGCGATGATGAAAAAGTCGATTCCCATTTTCAAACCTTTTTCAACCTATCCAACTAGCGATCGCGATATCGCCTTTTTTGCGCCACTGAAGTTCACGGTTGCCGAGATTCAGCGATCGCTTACCCATGTCGGCGGCGAGTTGCTAGATTCCGTCACCCTCTTCGATCAATACATTGGTCAAGGAGTACCTGAAGGTTCGCGCAGTCTTGCTTTTAGGTTGGTATATCGAGCTAGCGATCGCACCTTAACTGACGCTGATATCAATCCCGTCCATCAAAAAGTGCGCGATGTACTCGAAGAGAAATTTCAAGCAGCATTGAGAAGTTAAAAATCTCCAAAAAGCTGTGACATACGCGCAGCGTATGTCACAGCTTTTTGGTTTAAAAAAATAGAGGCTGCTTTGCAGCCTCTATTTTTGATTCAGACGATCAATTGATACTTGACTTGAGATAATCGATAGAGTGGTCGCCACACTAAGCGATTATTCGTCACAACTAGTAATGACATCACGATTGTAGAAGCTAATAAAAGCGAGAAATCACCAACATCTGAGGCT
>JBBRQX010000276.1:0-4442 GCA_038225745.1 Pseudanabaenales cyanobacterium
AGGAAAGCTGATCGGTAAAATGAATCGGCGATCGCTGAATATAAAGTTCCTTTTGTTCGGGATATTTACCGATTAGACTGTCAAGATAGCGCGATTCAAATTTGTGGGTATCCGTGGCAAGAGCTTCGAGATCGCAAATTCCATAATGACTTGCACCTGCTTTAAATTCATTGCGGAAAGTCAAAGCGCAAAGAGTTGTATAGCCTCCCGCACTACCGCCTGAAATTGCAAGGCGATCGCCATCAACTAAACCCTTATCTGCTAGAAATTTCGCCCCATTAGCGCAATCATCGACATCGACGATCCCCCAGTTACCCTTTAGGCGATCGCGATATTCTCGACCATAGCCTGTACTGCCACCATAGTTCACATCTAGCACCGCAAAGCCGCGACTTGTCCAATATTGAATGCCAAGACTCAAACTGCCTGAAGTCGAAGCCGTTGGGCCACCATGACTCTTGACGAGCAACGGCGGCTTTTCAGAATCATCTGCTTGAAAATCTTTGTTTTTGGGAGGATAGAATAGACCATAGGCAGTTTTGCCATTTTCAGTCGGAAACTCTACCGATTGGGCTGCCGAAATATAATCTGCATCGATCTGTAAATCTGAAGCAACTCGTATTTTTTGCCAAGTTCCCGTTGTGAGATCTAGCAATATAACTGCTGTCGGCTCAGTTGCCGAACCGCCATGAAAAACTGCGCGATCGCCTTCACAATGCAAGCCCGAAATCGATGTAAATGGAACCGCAACTTCTTGTAATCCCAAATCTAGGTTTGCAGGATCGAGAATCGCTAAATGTGATTTACCATGCTGAGTATAGGAGCAGAGAATTTTACCATCGCCTGTAAAGTCGTATGTAGACATTCCGAATACCCACTGCGGCAGTCCAAATTCTGCTTCTATGGGACAAATCGACTGAATAGAAATATCTTCGACTGAGGTGCGATATAAGTTCCACCAACCAGTGCGATCGCTTACAAAATAAAGATTACCATCGGGCGACCATTCTGGCTGAAAAATCGACTCATCGACTCCACCCGCTACCAATTGCGGATTTTGGATTGTGAGAACCCCTGCCTCTGATTCTATTAAGTCCGCAACCCATAGCTCTGTTCCATCCCAAGGCATATTCGGATGTTGCCAACTAATCCATGCCAGCTTATCACCAGTCGCATTCAGTCGCGGTGAAGCATAGAAATCTGCACCAGTTACCAATACTTGAATATCTTCACCATTGCTAGTGCTGACAGCAACTAGCGTGTTAATCGGTTCACCGCCGCTAGTATGATCTTCGCGCACACAAATTAATTTTCCATACATCCGATTCCAAATAAAATCGGCGTAGCGATACGCATTTTCAGAAGTCAAAGGTTTGCACGATCCGCCGCCAACTTTGCGATAGATGCAGCGATCGCTAAAGTTAGAGAAATAAATTCGCCCATCTTGCACCAAATATTCGCCGCCGCCATATTCGTGGACTAGCGATCGCACATTTAGCTTGGCAGGAGTCATCTCGCGATCGTTACCATCAAGGTCGCAGCGCATGATCACATTACGCCCTCCTTCCGTCGGTCGGCCTTCATTCCAATAGACATTGCCGCCATCTATGGCGATCGCGCCAAGACGAATACTACTAGAAACAATTAAATCAGAACTAATGGGAGATTTCCAAGAACCGTAAGGGGTGACAGACATAAATTATTGCAAACTGTTTATTAAGATTATATAAGTGTAAAACCAAAAGCGAGTAGCGGCGCAAAGCGCCACTACTCGCTTTTGGTTTTTTATTACAAAATTAAGCGGCTAAAAATTTGCTCAGGAGTAAGCTCTAGCGAAAATCCTTCAGGGACTGGCAATAATTGATGACCATAAAATTGAGAAATACGGCGATCGCGATCGATAACTAAAATACTTTCATCCTTGGCATCAAGTAACCATCCCAACTCAGTTCCATTTTCAACACAAAGCAGTAACTTCTGAATTACTTTAGCAACACTTTGATCAGGTGAGAGAATCTCTATTACCCAGTCTGGATGAATTTCAAAGCGATTTGCGACTTTGCTAATTTCATTGCGAGGAATTCTTTCCCATCGAAAGATTGCAATATCTGGAACAATTGTCGCTCCTCCAAACACACAGCGCAATTTAGGAAAGGCGATCGCTACTTTCTGAACTTCCAAGACTTGATTAATCAACAAACAGAGAATATATTGCAGCCGACTATGTTCGCCTTGTGGCATAGATTTATAATTAATTTCTCCATGAATAAATTCCGTAGCAGGTTGGGTTTCTGGCATTAGCAGAAATTCAGTAAGCGTCAACTTTTTTTCTGTTGTCAGAACCATAGAAAGATCTTTTTTAAAGGTTAAAGAGCTAAGCAAAAAAATTTAAATTCCTAAAAGCTGTAGCGCACGCTGCGCGTGCGCTACAGCTTTTAGAGTTATCTACTTAATCAAGTTTAACAGATCCTCTTCAGAGATACATTCCACGCCCAATGATTGCGCTTTTTCTAGCTTTGAACCTGCTTCTTCACCAACAACGAGATAATTTGTTTTTTTACTTACCGAATCGGTGACTTTGCCACCTGCGGATTTAATCAAATCTTTGGCTTCATCGCGCTTGAGCGTTGGCAATGTGCCAGTTACCACGAAGATTTTACCCGCAATATTAGGGTTTATCGCGATCGCCCGATTATCCTTCTTCTCACCCACAAACTGTAATCCTGAAACTTGTAATCGCTGTACTAAATTTTGATTAGCCTCTTTACGAAACCATTCATAAACAGATTGCGCGATTTCTTCACCAATGCCAAAGATAGAAGCGATCGCTTCAGGACTAGCATTAGTTAATAGTTCCACATTCGGGAAATTATCGGCAATGGTTTGCGCGTTCACGCTGCCCACATGTCTGATTCCTAAGCCATAAAGCACTCGCGCCCAAGGTTTGACTTTTGATTGGGCGATCCCTGCCACAACTTTGTCAGCAGATTTTTGACCTAAGCGATCGAGGGTTTGCAATTGTTCGCTGGTCAAATCGTAAAGATCGGCAATGGAAGTAATGTGATTTTCGGTTACTAATTGTTTAACTAATTTCTCACCAACTCCATTAATATCCATCGCATCACGGCTGACCCAATGCTCGATCGCTCCACGCATGATCGCAGGACATTCGAGATTTATACAACGGGTTGCTGCTTCATTTTCAGGTTTGAGAACGGGCTGATTGCATTCAGGGCAATGGGTGGGCATCACAAAACGGGTTGCTGCATAGGGGCGCAATTCTCGAAGTATTCGCACCACTTCGGGAATGATTTCGCCAGCCTTCCGCACGATCGCCGTATCGCCAATATGTAAATCTAGCTCAGCTAGGCGATCGCTATTGTGCAAAGTTGCGCGGGAAACGGTTGTACCTGCTAGCAGGACAGGACGCAACTCGGCGACAGGGGTGAGAGTGCCTGTCCGCCCGACTTGCACGGTGACAGCTTCGATGATCGTTGGCATTTCTTCGGCGGGATATTTCCATGCGATCGCCCAGCGTGGAGTTCTTTGCGTGAAGCCTAATTGGTCTTGTTGAGAGAACGCATTAATCTTAATCACCATGCCATCGGTCATATAGGGAAGCTTCAGCCGTTCCGTTGACCAATAATCATAGTAGTCTTGCAATTCTTGAATAGATTTACAGAGCTTTTTATTAGGATTTACGCGAAAACCGATGGTTTGCAAAAATTCGAGAGCTTGCCATTGAGAAGAAATATCAGGCAGATTTTGCGAGGCAAAATCTGCCTGATTGATATGGATTGTATAGGCGAAGAAATCAAGACGGCGTTTGTCAACTTTGCGTGAATCTAGTTGGCGTAATGTTCCTGCGGCGGCATTGCGGGGATTGGCAAATAGGGCTTCGCCTTGTTGCGATCGCTCTTGGTTAATCGCCTCAAAAACCGCGATCGGCAAGAATGCTTCGCCACGAATTTCGAGGCGATCGGGAGGATTTTCTAAATTTAGACGTAAGGGAATAGAACGTATGGTTTTAATATTGGTGGTGATGTCTTCGCCTGATGTGCCATCGCCTCTAGTTGCGCCGCGCACTAAGATTCCATTCTCATAGGTTAAGGCGATCGCCGATCCATCGATCTTAAGTTCGCAAACGCTATCTAAAAATATTTGCCGATCCAAGCCTTTTTGACAGCGTTCTTGCCAAGTGGTCACATCACTAGATCCAAAGGCATTATCTAAACTATAAAGCGAAATATTGTGCTGAACCGAGAAAAACTGCGTAGTTGGCTTCTCGCCTACGCGCTGTGTGGGACTGTCGGCAGTGATTAGCTGTGGATATTCCGCTTCGATGGTTTGCAGTTCCCGATAGAGCGCATCATAAACGGTATCCTCCATCGTTGGCGTATCAAGGACATAGTATTCATAACTAGCGCGTTGAAGGACTTTTC
>JBBRQX010000277.1:0-4440 GCA_038225745.1 Pseudanabaenales cyanobacterium
ACTAAGTAAATAAAAAGAAGGGGTGCTTAGCACCCCTTCTTTCTTCATGTTTTGATACTACGCATTAGGATTGCCCGATCGCCAACAATTCCTAAGTTTTGAATAATTTGATGT
Organism: Pseudanabaenales cyanobacterium; assembly: GCA_038225745.1. GTDB lineage: Bacteria > Cyanobacteriota > Cyanobacteriia > Pseudanabaenales > Pseudanabaenaceae > Pseudanabaena. Next base: position 115 of record JBBRQX010000277.1, read on the forward strand.
TTTCTAGCTTCTTCGAGTTTATTCAGGTCGTTGTAATTTACCCAAGCGATGCAATCGACAGGACAGGTATCAATCGCTTCTTGTACTAAGTCTTCTTCATCACCGTCTTGAGCGATGACCCTAGCGCGTCCATAGTCCTCTTCTAAAAAGAAGGTGCTACGCGCTGTATAGGCGCAATGTCCACAACCTATACATATTGTCTCCTCAACAAACACCGCATTTTGCCGCAGTTCGCCGCCAAGTTCGGGTTCAAAGCCAGAGCGATCGCTCATCGCTGACTCTGAACCTATAGTGTTTGGATCTGCGAATGAATTATCCATTCCAGCGCTGGAGAACTAAGCGTACCGAGCCATCTGCGCGGACTTTTTGCTCAGATAGCGCAAAACCTTGATCGCTCGATTCACTCATTACTGTAGCGATCGCATAGCCTTGAGTCACCTTTCGCAAGAAACTCTCCACAGTCCAAGGCTGCTGCCAAAACTGCATATCGGCGACTAGGGCATACTCAGAGCCATTCCACTGAAAGCCCACATCATAACCATTGTCTTGCTCAATTACCACTTCAGCCGATGTTGTCGTACCTTCATAGCCGCGCATGGGTGCAGCGCCAGACTTCCAGTTAACTCCTAAGTCGGTCAGCGCTTTTTGCAAAGGCTCTAAACTACGGATTTGAGTTTTTACTTGGCTGAAATGTGACATAAGGTTTATTCCGATTATGTTTTATAAGTGCTAGTATACAAAATTTTTCAATCTGATGAAAATTTGGAGTTTCGGTAAGCTCTTACCACTGGCTAAAACTTGAGTTGTCTGATACGCGATCGCATTGTGTAGCCGACTGAGATGTGACTTGCTGCTGAGCAAAATTTTCTGATGTTAACTCTCGATAAGCTACTACACCTAATTTTGCCTCAATTGCGGCTGTCACCTCAGCACAGCTAGAACCGACGATGCCTGTCACGCGCTCTTCGACTCGACTATCTGGGTAAATAATGAATTCCAGAGTTTCCATAATGGTTGCAGCTATTAAATTAATAGACAGTTTGACGCAAAGTTCCTATAAACGTCAAGAATTTAATACTACAAAATGAAAATGTTTTTTATAGAGCGATCGCAATGACTGGCAAAAGTTTCAGTTTTTTATTGCTTTTCTGAAGAAATAATCCTTGGATGGGAAGGGAGCAGCTTAATCAAAAGGAAATTGTAGATCGAGGAGTTGGGCGATCGCATAGGGACATTCCGAAGGTAGATCATCAACATCTAGAGGTGTTTCTCTCAAAACTAAGTTAATTCCCTGACGAAAGCCTTTCTGGATCGCTTCATCAAGGTAAGGCTTTAAACTGGGGTTTTCTTTTAAGATATCCAAGATTTCATCACGTTGTTCGCGAATAGTTGCTCTCCAACTTTTGCCACGCAATTTTGGATGATAATCCCACTTCAACAAATGCCCAATTAAAATTCCTAGACGATTGCGTAGCTCCTGTTTTTGCTGCTTGCCCAACGATAAAATTTCCTCTACCAAGTTCTCAATATCTAGTGCTTGCCATTGCCCCAAGATCAATAGTTCTGATTGCTCTTGTGTCCATGCATAAAAATCTAGCTCGTATTGATTGACTGGTGTATCAATTGGCAAATTTTGCTTTGGTTCCGCTTTCAACATCACTTCACTCTAATCAGCGACTTCTTTACAATATATCGCTAACAACAAAAAAGCACTTGCTCAGCAAGTGCTTTTTTGTTGTTAGGTTTATGGAATCGGGCAGAGTCGAACTGCCGTCCGCACTAGCGCCTAACTTCCCAGTCATTCACAGGTTTATCCGATTTGATCCTCACGGAGGGAACTGCTATTTATCTCTAGCAATGAAAGATGCACCAATCTAATCTTGAGCGAGTAGCCAAAAGGAGGAAACTATACGCAGCATCCGTTGGGGGTTGGAGTGACATATTTAACGGAGTCATACATCACACCTCGAAATCAGAAACTGATTCTTAGGCAGCTACAGGAGCGGCTTTACGAGAAAAAGATACAATGTTGTTCGCATGTACTTGTTTGAACCATTGATTTACGAGAGATAGTCCGCTCTCGACCTGCATCAAGGGATAGTTTCTACTAACACGTCGAAACCCTTACGATCCCGTATGCACTAATCATACCATTATCTGTAATTATTGGGGCTAAAAATCAAAATAGATAAATGGTAGTTTGTTCTCTGGGCTGAGGATACTTACTAAAAATAGGCTGACAGGAACTAAGAATAATTTTACTTGCCAGTTGAGTTGCCACTTAGCGCGATCGCATCGATAGGCTATCAGCGACAAAATAACGAGACCAAACATTAACAACGTAATTTGTCCCACGGTAATACCGAGAGATTCTACATAGATTTTTACTCCAAACTGAGGATCGCTCTCGTAGCCCCAAAGTCTTTTTAAAAACATATTGGTATCAACTAAATTGGGTAATCGGAACGGAATCCAACCCAAAAACACTACCAACTGCGTAAGCGCGATCGCTAATATTTGCATTGGCAAAGGTTTCCAGATTTTATTTAACCCTTCAAATACGCTGCAAACTTGCATCCAAAGGCGATGCACCACCAGCGCTGCACCATGCCAAGCGCCCCAAATAATGAAGCCCCAGTTTGCGCCATGCCAGATCCCGACCACGATCATGATAATCATCAGGTTTAAGCAAGTGCGCCAGAGTCCGCCGCGTGAACCACCGAGGGGAATATAGAGATAATTTCGCATCCATGCGCCGAGGGTCATATGCCAACGTCGCCAAAAGTCGGAAATACTGGCGGAGAAGTAGGGGAAATCAAAATTTTGGGGCAGCTTGAAACCTAATAACAAGGCACTACCTCTCGCCATATCGATATAGCCGCTAAAGTCGCAGTAAATCTGGATGCCATAAGCGAAGAGCGCTAGCCATAGATCGATACTACCTGCGCGTTCAGTATTCCGAAAACTAAGATCGACCAGTCGCGCCATGTTGTCGGCGATGATCCCTTTTTTGACGGCTCCAATGGTGAATAACCAGATACCTTCGACGATATCGGGCAGGACGGGACGCGATCGCGTCAGTAATTGGGGCGCAAATTCTTGATAACGAGTAATTGGACCTGATAGAAGCTTGGCAAAAAATAATTTGTAAGCAGCAAAATTGAGAAAATCCTTGGCTGGAGTATTACCGCGATAGGTATCGACCAGATAAGCGATTAATTCAAATACAAAAAAGCTTAAAGTGATCGGCGGCACAATATTCGTTTTTGCCCAAATTGCTAGCGAACTCCCCACAGGCAAACCCGTAATGTTGCCGATCGCCATTGCTACAAATGGAATATATTTAAAACCAAACAGCAGTAGCACATTAAAAAATATCCCCACAAACAACAACCACTGCTTCAGGAATTGATCGCCTTTACGAATTTCTTTTCCCAACCAAAAATTGACCGTCAACATCACGATCAGCAGCCAGACATACTGCACCTGAAGAAATGAATAAAACATTAAACTTGCTGTCAAAAGGACTAACAAGCGCGTTTGCAGATGTGGGACTAGCCAATAAATAGTCGTTATGCTGATCAGAAACGAGCCATATTCGAGGGAAAGAAAATCCATTGTTTAGGAGACTACTTCAGGTAGAGAGAGCGCTAGCGACAGATCTTCAAGTGGGTCATCATCCATTGATTTGATCGGAACCCAGCTTGGCAAGGTTGAGCTAGCTTCTTCTACCTGTAATTGGACACAGGGGATTGTATCTGAAAGTATGGAGCTTGCCATCATTCCTGAATGAATCTCAACATGTGCAGAGGCGATCGCTTCAAATATTAAGTTCTGACCAGGAAATACGACCCGCTCGAAATACCACTGAGGCACATCGGTGATCCGTGCAATTTGGATTTTGCTGGTGGCATTTACATAGGAGCAGACAATCTTTTTGTCGTGCAAATCAGTAGGTAACGGATCAAATATGGACATAGTGCTTTTTATATAAAGTTATTTAAGCAAAAATTAACAAGATGTTTTGGATTTAAAACCAACCTGATTTGGTCAGGAATCCAAAAATATCCCTAATTAAACCAAATAAACCCCACCCACGCATTTGGAATTAACAAAGGAAACCAATCCTGCTACTCAGCACGTACATAAAGCTAACACTCAACATGGATTAAGGTTTGTAAATACTACTACCAACCAATGATTCAGTATTCTGAGAAATTGCCCTTACTGCCCGAAACATCCCAAATCGGCAAAGCCCTGTCCCGAAAGCAAGACGCATTAATAATAAGGTCGGAACCTCGCGCAGTGACTTAATAAAACCAGTTA
>JBBRQX010000278.1:0-4439 GCA_038225745.1 Pseudanabaenales cyanobacterium
CATTTCGTTACTTTATCCTTTTCTCGATATTTGTCAACCCTCTTACCTGATTGCTTACAGTAATTTGGGTTTTATATCAGCGCAAAGCAATGTAAGTTGGGAGAGTGAAATTGTTAACTGCAGACTGATTTACAATCTAACTGTCCCGCTAGTTAGGAGTAATGTTGCATCTGTCTCTAGAGTTGTGATGGGATAAAACACATCCTAGAGATCGCTGTGTTGCCGTTGGGACAAATGAATACATTACCAAGCATTTGAAGCTAAAACAATTGACCTATACTATTTGAACAATTATTAACTACACCATTATCACAATAATTGGCTTCACTTTCTACCCAGCATCACTATGTTAAACCCATTCCTGAAGTCAATCCTCCAAGAGATCGGAAATAATCGCTATCTTCCAACTTTACTGTCTAAAATCACAATTCTGACCGTGGTTGCTAAGGTTGATCGCGATCGCTATGTTCAATACCTACAGTCGAATGTGGTAAACAGGGCGCGGAGCTATTGCTTCATTGAGGCTGAGACTATAGAAGAGGGACTGAATCTATGCCGATCGCAAAGTCCAGATATGGTGCTACTGGATCTAAATTTACCCGATGAGTTGGGATTTCTAGCTGCGATCGCTGATAATACCGAGGATGTAAATTTACCTGTAATCGTGCTGACGGAACTGAGCAACGAATGGATGGCGGCGAGAGCGATGAAATTGGGAGCAGTAGATTATCTGATTAAGGAAGATATTACTGGAATTTCTCTGTCGGCATGTGTCCATCAAGTAGGCGATCGCCTAGCACGTACACGTCAACTACAAGCAGAAATCCATCATTTGCAATCAAAACATAAACGATCATCAATACTTTTAAGTAAAAGTGAACAGCGCTATAAATCTTTAGCTTCATCGGCTCCCGTGGGTATTTTTCGCACTGATAGATCGGGGCAATGTATTTATGTTAACGATCGCTATTGTCAGATTACTGGGCTTATTCTAGAATCTGCGCTTGGAGAGGGGTGGCGACAAGGAATTCATCTAGACGATCGCGAGATTCTTAACGCTAAGTGGCAACAATCGATCCAAGATAATCATTGCCCATTCCAGCTTGAATATCGCTTTCAACATACTGATGGGAAGGTGGTGTGGGTATATGGACAATGCGTTGCTGAACGCGATAATAACGGAGAAGCACTTGGCTATGTAGGTACTCTGACTGATATTAGCGATCTTAAACAAGCAGAAATTGCTCTCAGACAAAGTGAAGCTCATCAACGAGCCTTAATTAGTGTTATCCCTGACTTAATTATGCGGATTAATCGATCGGGGATCTACTTAGAATTTATCGCCAACTGGAACTTTTGTATTCTTGGGGATATTGATGAATTGATTGGAACCCATATTTTTGAGTCGCTTCCTCTTAATGTGGCGCAAAAACGTCAAAATTTTATCCAATTAGCTTTGCAAACTAATACCATTCAGACTTATGAGCAAGATCTTTCCGTTGAAGACAGAATTCAGATCGAAGAAGTACGGGTTGTTCCCTATAACGAAGATGAAGTGCTATTGCTAGTGCGCGATATTAGCGATCGCAAACAAGCAGAACTTGCTCTCAAACGAAGTGAGATCCAAAGTAGGGCAATTTTAGCGGCAATTCCCGATCTGATGATTAGGATGGGCTCTGATGGTATTTATCGCAAGTTTATTACGGAGCACCGAGATTTTGATGTATTGCAGTCATCCGATCCCACTGGTTATTCGATGACGGATTTGTTACCCTCAGAGATTGCGGATCGACATTTTTACTATATGCAGCAAGCTCTACAAACAGGACAATTGCAGGTGTTTGATCAACAAATGCCAATAGGCGATCGCCTCCAAGATGAAGAAGTGAGAGTCGTCAAAACTGGTGATGATGAAGTGCTATTTATGATCCGTAATATTAGCGATCGCAAGCAAGCCGAACGCGCTCTCCGACAAAATGAGTTCCAAAGTCGAGCGATTTTAGCGGCAATTCCCGATCTCATGTTTCGGATGGGATCTGATGGAATTTATCGTGAAATGATTACTGAACGGGTTTTTGATGCGTTGTTGCAGGTATCCAATCCCATAGGTTATTCGATGACGAATTTGTTACCCTCAGAGATTGCAGAACGACATTTTTACTATATGCAGCAAGCTCTACAAACAGGAGAATTACAGGTATATGAGCAACAAATCCAAATAGGCGATCGCCTCCAAGATGAAGAAGTGAGAGTCATCAAAACTGGTGATGATGAAGTGCTATTTATGATCCGTAATATTAGCGATCGAAAACAAGCAGAACGCGCTCTTAAACAAAGCGAAATGACCAACCGAGCAATTATTGAGACGATACCCGATCTTCTCATTCAAATGGATCTGGAGGGTCACCACATCAGTATGTTAGCTGGTAGTGGTGTTCGCATCCATTATCCTTCTAATGCACCTGATACAATAGAAATCTATGATATTTTGCCAGCCGATTTAGCAGAACAGCGACTATATTATGCCAAGCAAGCGATCGCAACTGGTAGCTTACAGATATATGAGCAGATTTTTGTCTTTGATGATGAACAGCGTTATGAAGAAGTTCGGATCACACCTCTTAACGATCTTGAAGTACTTGTCATTATCCGAGATATTACAGATGCTAAACGAGCTGAAGCTAATCGATTGCACAATGCGGAACTTATACGAGCAACTCGACTCAAAGATGAATTCCTTGCAAATATGAGTCACGAACTCCGTACTCCGCTTAATGCGATCCTTGGCATGACCGAAGGATTACTAGAACAAGTTTTTGGAGTGGTTAATGAGCGTCAAATCAAAGCTCTAAAAACTATTGAGAACAGTGGCTCCCATTTACTAGAGTTGATTACCGATATTCTTGATATTGCTAAAATTGAATCGGGTCAGATGGAACTTGATTGCAAACCTACTGCTATAGTTTCCCTTTGCCAATCTAGTCTTACTTTTGTCAGACAGCAGGCGCTCTCTAAACGCATCCAGATCAAGACTCAATTGCCAACTAATTTACCTGATTTATTAGTAGATGAATTGCGAATTCGCCAAGTCTTGATCAACTTACTGAATAATGCTGTCAAGTTCACTATGGAGGGAGGGCAAATTACTTTAGAAGTGGCTCTTCTGTCACAGAGTGACGATCTTCTAGGGAACTATCTACAAATTGCTATCACCGACACAGGCATAGGGATATCACCAGAAAATATCAATAAACTATTTCAGCCATTTATTCAAATTGACAGTGCCCTTAATCGCAAATATGATGGCACAGGCTTGGGACTTGCCTTAGTGAAACAAATTGTGGAGTTGCATGGTGGGACGGTTGGTCTAACGAGCAAAGTAGGAGTGGGAAGCTGCTTTACTATCTCTCTTCCCTATGTCGATGATGTAACTGCTGCTCCTGTACTAAATACTCAAGCTGAGCTAATCAGTAAACCTAGTCCACCCGATCGCAATAACAAGTTCTTAATTTTGATAGCCGAAGATAATGCCGCCAATGTCGCGACAATGTTTAGCTATTTAGAAGCCCATGGCTATCTTCTTCTCATTGCAAACAATGGACTGGAGGCGATCGATATCGCCCAAAATGAACATCCTGACTTGATTTTGATGGATATTCAGATGCCGATAATGGATGGACTCGAAGCAATCCAGAAAATACGCCAGATTCCTAGCTTAGTTAATTTGCCAATTATCGCCTTAACAGCACTAGCTATGGCAGACGATCGAGATCGCTGTCTCGCCGCAGGAGCTGATGAATATATGCCCAAACCTGTCAAACTAAAAGCATTAGCTCAAATGATTCAACGCCTCTTAAACTCATAAATATTTTAGATTTTCTTTATCACTAGTTAATCACGATGACAATTACAAGCCCCATAATTCATAAACAATTAATGTTGGCGATCGCTCAACAGCAATTGATCGTTTCACCAGAAATATCGGTCATGGCTGCGATCGAGCTGATGGGTGAAATGGGGGCAAGTTGTGCGATCGTCTCAGGTTCAGAAGGGCGAGAGCTATTGGGCATTTTCACTGAACGAGATCTTGTCCGTCTTTGTCTACAATCTGTTCCTTTGGCTCAATTAACGATGCAGGCTGTGATGAGTCATCCAGTTATAACCATTCAAGAAACGAGTTTGAATAATATCAACGATGTGATGACGTTGTTTCAAACACATCAAATTCGGCATTTACCTATATTAAATGGCGATCGCTTCATGGGCGTATTAACCAAAGATGTCTTGACCGAAATATTGGCACAGGTAGTTTTAAATTCTAGTGATGGAGAACAAAAAACTATCCCAGAAGGCGATAGCCGCTTTATGAACATAGCCGCAGCCGCTCCTGTCGCTATTTTCCGATTTGATAAAATATTTAATTGCATCTACGTCAACGA
>JBBRQX010000279.1:0-4417 GCA_038225745.1 Pseudanabaenales cyanobacterium
CCAAGGTTCGACTTTACCCATTCTGAAGAAGTTGAGAACTGAGAGCTTAGAGACTTTGCCATCGTCATCAGCTTTAGCTTTGACCAATGCGCCAACGGCTTTGTTAGCCACAGCGCGAATGGTCGCTAGAAGTTCGACATCGGCGTAAATGCCTTTGTCGCTAGACTTGTAGAGCAGTTCGATATCACGTCCGATACATTCACACATGGTGCGAAGCAAAGACTTCATCTTGTCTTCGGGGCGATCAAAACTGGCGATACTGGTCAAGACATCGGTGACATCTTCGACTTTAGGAGGTTCACCGACAACGTGCAGACCACAGGGCAGAACTCGCGATTCGATTTCCATCAGCTTGTTGTAAACCTGACCGATCACGTTATCGCGTTCTTCCATATCCATGACTTTCGCGTCTTTGTCTGGAAGTTGCACATCTTTATCCAGATTGACTAGGCGCACTTTATCCATGATCGTATTGGTGATTTGAATGCCGCGACTGCCTGTACGCATATCCTTATAAGATGCAATCAATTCACTCAGCTCTTGCAAATTACGGCTCAAGCCAGCATTTTCAGGAGCAGGGGTAATGTAGCTGATGATCGTGGCGTAACCGCGACGTTTGGCGATCGTGGCTTCCGAGGGATTATTAACGGCGTAGTAATAGATGTTCGGCAAAGCTCCAATCAAGCTATCAGGGAAACATTCTCCTGACATACCGACTTGCTTACCTGGCATGAATTCCATTGAGCCGTGAGTACCAAAGTGGAGTACTGCGTCGGCTTTCCAAATATGATTGAGATAGGTGTAGTAAGCGACAAAGCCGTGGTGGGGTGATGCAGATTTGCTGAACAGCAAACGCATGGGGTCGCCTTCATAACCAAAGGTGGGTTGTACGACTACGAAGATATTTACGTATTGCTTACCTTAAATGAGCAGGTTCTGTCCAACGGAGTTAAGATGTCCGGGGGCGGCTCCCCATTGCTCGATAATGCGATCGACGTAGGGAGTATTTTCTTCGTATTCTTTAACCGACATCCGATAGCCGACATTCAGTTCAGGACTGCCAACCATTGCTTCAGGGTTGTGCAGAATGTCTGACATCATTTCATGGGAAGTCTTGGGTAAGCCTTCAACATCGTAGCCATTGTTCTGAAGTGCTCCGACAACTTTGTGAATGGAAGAGAAGACATCCAGATAAGCAGCCGTGCCGATGTTGCCTTTGTCAGGAGGAAAACTGAAAATTGTAATTGCGAGCTTTTTCTCATGGCGAGGCTTACGTCGCAGATTTGCCCATTTGATCGCACGATTTGCGATCGTTTCTAAGCGATCGCCGATCGCATGAGATCGACCAGTCGCACTATCGCGCCCTGACATCACAATCGGATCGAGTCCACCATCAAGCTCTGGAAGCGCCACTTGCAAAGCAACTTGGACAGGATGCAAACCGAGATCGCTATCTTGCCATTCTTCAGTAGTTTGAAATACGAGGGGCAAGGCAACCATATAAGGACGATTGAGCTTTTCGAGAGCTTCGATCGCTTTCGGATGATCTTGCTTAGCGGGCCCGCCAACTAAGGCGAAACCTGTGAGCGAGACTACGCTATCGACGATCGCCCGATCTTTTTGCTGAGGATCATAGAAATATTCTTCAACTGCTTTCGAGAAATCTAAGCCCCCGTTGAATATAGAGATTACCCTTGCGCCCAAAGATTCCAATTCTTGAACCATCGCCACATAGTGAGCATCATCGCCCGTGACAAGGTGCGTCCGTGCCATCAATAAACCCACGCATGGCGCGAGTGGATCTTTCATGTCATCAGGAATATCGGTGCGGGCATTAAACCAAGCCAAATAATCGGTGGTATTCTCGAACATCTTTGGTGCGAGCGGATGCCATAGCCCCATATCTAAATAGGTGACAGGCTCTTTAATCTGGATTTTCCCAGTCCCATTTTCTTTCGCCCTTTCCTTGACTGCTGGCAAATAATTTTGCGCCAACATCAACAAGAAATTCTCAAGGTTTTCAGTCGATCCACCCAGCCAATATTGGAAGCTCAACATAAAGTTGCGAGCGTCCTGCGCCTTGTCCATTGGCATATATTTCAAAATCTTTGGCAGAGTTTGCAAGACTTTGAGCATACTGTCTTGGAAAGAACTGCCCGATTTCTCTTTGCGCTTACGCATAAACTGCGCGATCGCACTTTTAGACTGCCCCAGATTTTCCATAGTGAAGCTGCCCATTTTATTGAGGCGCATCACCTCTGGCATAGAAGGGAATACTACGCAAGCGGCAAGGCGATCGCGATGGGGCGTGACTGCTAAAGCAATCTTGGTAGCCAAATCGTCAATGAAGATTAATGAAGCAATAAAAATATCGGCGACCGCAATATCTTCTTTAAAAGCTTCATAGTTTTCAGGACTACGCAACTCTTCGATTAAATAGCCATTGACCTCGATCGCCACATGAGGATTATTTTTGTTGACAGACTTGACAGCCGCCGACATAGCGCTCTGATACTGAGGTTCGAGCACTACATAGACCAACTTCATTAAGACCCGACCCTGTAGATTTTCGGGAATGATCCGTCTACCTGTTAACCCTTTATCGGATAGTGATGCGATCGGTGGAGCAGAAGTGAACATGCAGTCTCCTTAAAATACTGTCTTGAATTTTGGATGAATTGCGGTTGGTTGTTTTATGATTTGTTGCTGAAATTGTTACAATGCGTAACAGTTTCAGCAATTAAAGATTTATACCTATCACCTATTTAATACCAAACACCCATTGATGTGGTTGATTTTGGTCAATAAATACAATAATTTGGAATCGATCTGTTTACATTTCGTTATATTTCTTAATCTTCATGACTACAAAATATTTGCATTTTTAAAACAGAGAACTTTAGGATGTCATCGCTCAATTAGGGGGGCAGTGATCGCTATAATGCCAGTAACGGCTCTAAGCTTGAAGGAAATTTTTATGAATCGGCAGCAATCTGAAATAACTCTGCATCGCTTTTATAGTTGCTTGCCTTACCTACTGCCAATGTCGGCTGGGGTAATATATGGGGCGGTCTTATTCCAACAATTTCCGCTGGTCGCATTACCTTTTCTCCCATTTATTTGGTTATATGCCAATGTTTTGTCGTATCCATTAGTGCCTTTCCTTGGCTTAACGGGCGAATTTTTCCTATTTATAGGTCTATATTTTTTGCTAGTAAAAGACTCTCGTGTTCCTCACTTCATCCGTTTTAATACAATGCAGGCTTTACTAATACAAATTGCATTATTTATTGCCCAACTTTTCTTTCAACTGATCGAGCAATTATCCAGTAACGCATTGCCATCGATAATCAGTTCAACTATTGCTAATACAATATTCATCGGTACGATGTTATTAGCGGGCTATGCCATTTATCAAAGTATCAAGGGAGAATATTCTGATATTCCAACTCTTTCTCAAGCTGCTTCGGTTCAGTGCGATTTATAAGCTCGACACATTTTTTAATACACTTTAGTACACCTTTTAATTATGGCAAGACGCACCTCAGTTAATTATTTAGATAGGTTATATGCTAGTCTGCCATACCTGCTACCAATCGCCGCAGTAGTTGTCTTTGGAGCATTTTTGTTTCTTCAATTTCCTCCTTTATTCTTTGTATTTTTTCCAGTTTTTAAACTGAATCAAATTCTATCTATTCCCATCCTTGATTTTATCTCCATCCGCTTTGTGGCTTGGTTTTGTGTATTTATCTTTGTGGTTAGAAGTTACAAAGTAAATCATTTTGTCCGCTTCAACGCGATGCAAGCATTAATGTTGGATATTATCATTGCTCTTGTTGGTGCAATCACTCAACTTCTAGAAGTAGTTTTAGGACAACTTGCTTTCTTTCCTTTTATGCTCCAGATTATTGCTAGTGTTACTTTCTTGGGAATAACGACTGCATTTATATATTCAGTATTTGAGTGTATACGCGGAAAGTACGCTGACAAAATCCCTGTGATTTCTGATGTTGCATATTCACAAGTACGTTAATTAGCTTGAGCTGATACGAATCGTTCTACGCCTGAGTAGTCCCGATGAATTTGGATATTGGTATACTTACCATTTGCTTGTAATAGCGATCGCACTATACCCGCTTGACCAGACATTAGTTCGACAATCCAAAAACCAGATGGCATTAAATAATCTGGCGCGATCGCAATTAATTCTCGAATAGCATCTAGTCCATCAGCACCGCCATCGAGCGCTAGATGTGGTTCATGTTTTGTGACTTCTGGCTGCAAGTTTAAAACTTCAAGACGAGGAATATATGGGGGATTAGAGACTATTCCTGTAAGTTTATTCTTTAGATTTAAGTTGGCTAATGGCTCAAACCAATTGCCATGATGAAATTGAATTTTTACCAAATGTGAATCG
>JBBRQX010000280.1:0-4414 GCA_038225745.1 Pseudanabaenales cyanobacterium
CTGACAGAGTAGGACTGGTGATTTGTATAGGGTTATTGGTATCTACAGCCCTATTGGTAGGGTCTAAGGTAGTGGAAGAAGCGGCAATAGGAGGTGTTTGAGGTTTATTATTTGTGTTTGTAGCGATCGCCTTGAGATTCGGAATAGGATTAGCCGAAACTTGTCTTACTGAGCGATCCTGTACCTGTGGTTGAGTAGTTGCGGTTGGCACACTTGCATTCCAATTTGAACTCGGCAAAGAATGCTGAGTCACCGAACCTAATAAGAGCTTAAAGTATGCCACTGTGTTGTAGGTATCTGTTTCGATCAGATGTTTTATTTTGGTAATACCCCGCCGATAGTCAACCAATTTAAGTCCTCGATCAGTAAGAACCAGTAGTACTAGTCCATGGGTTAGCTTGTAAATGAAAACAATATGACCAGCAAAGTGAAACTCAAAAGACTCAAATCCATCTGGCAGATTCTCAACAACTTGCAATACCCCTTGACCTAATGCTTGCTTTGTCCGATCCAATACGGCATCTAATCCGTAAAAATAAGGACGCATATGGCGGTTTGTGAGGGCAATCCCCACAACTCCTGTTAAATTCAAAAAATCTTGAATAACCTCCCGACTCATCTTTTCTCACGCTGCTTCTATGATCGATATACCGTTCACCCTAGACCAATTACGCATTCTCAAGGCGATCGCTGCTGAGGGTAGCTTTAAACGCGCTGCTGATAGCCTATATGTGTCTCAACCCGCCGTCAGCTTACAAGTTCAGCATCTAGAACGACAGCTAGATGTGCCTTTGTTTGATCGCGGGGGGCGAAGAGCTCAGTTGACAGAGGCAGGACAGTTATTACTTTCCTATGGCGATCGCATTTTAAGCCTTTGCCAAGAAACTTGTCGCGCCATTGACGATCTTCAAAATCTTAATGGTGGGACTTTGATTATAGGTGCTAGTCAAACGACTGGAACCTATCTGATGCCGCAGATGATTGGCTTATTTCGTAAGAAATATCCTGAAGTTTCGGTGCAACTCCATGTTCATTCTACAAGGCGAACGGCTTGGAGTGTTGCCAATGGACAGGTAGATTTGGCGATAATTGGCGGTGAAATTCCTGCGGATTTGCTTGACTCTTTAGAGATTACCCCATATGCCGAAGATGAGCTAGCGCTAATTCTACCAACTTCGCATCCGATGGCTCAGGTGGGGATATTACCGATTGAGGAATTATATAAGCTGCAATTTATTACCCTTGACTCGCAATCAACGATTCGCAAGGCAATTGATCGCGTGCTGCTCGATAGCGGTGTCGATCCGCGTCAGTTGGCGATCGCGATGGAGTTAAATTCGATTGAGGCGATTAAAAATGCAGTACAGGCAGGTTTGGGGGCAGCATTTTTGTCGATAACGGCGATCGAGAAAGAGTTGCAAATGGGGGCTTTGCAGCAAGTACGGATTGATGGCGTGGTCATCAAGCGGATGTTGTTACAAATTCGTAATCCTAATCGCTATCGATCTAAGGCGACAGAGGCCTTTTGTAATGAAGTCTTGCCAATATTTCGAGATAAAACCTAACTATAGCTGTCGCTAATTGTATTTAAGACAAACCAAAACCCAAAAAATAGACGCGGCGCGTAGCGCCGTATCTATTTTTTGGGTTTTATGTCCTAAACATACTTGGCGACAGCTATAAAAAGGGCGCAAAGCGCCCTTTTAAATTTGCGATACAATAATAACCCTGACATAAATTTTCATATTTTTGCTATGAGCTATTTCCGCCCTGCGATTGATGCAATGACTGGCTACGTTCCGGGGGAACAGCCGAAGTCTGGCCTCAAAATTATTAAACTAAATACTAACGAGAATCCCTATCCGCCTTCACCTAAAGCGATCGCCGCTTTACAAAATATTGATGGTGACTCATTGCGGCGCTATCCTGACCCATTTGCCCATGAATTTTGTCAAGCTGTAAGCGATATTCTTGATGTGCCGACGGACTGGGTCATTGTTGGCAATGGCAGCGATGATGTTTTAAATATTTTGATTCGGGCTTGTGCGGAAGGATGCGATCGCAAAGTAGTCTACCCAATGCCGACCTATGTGCTTTATCACACTTTGTCGGCGATGCAGCCTGCGGAAATAGTCGAAGTCCCCTATGGCGAAAATTTTCAGTTACCGATCGCCGAACTTGTCGCCGCAAATGGCGCAGTCACGTTTATTGCTTCGCCCAATAGTCCATCAGGGCATATTGTGCCATTAGATGATTTGCGCCAATTGGCGCAACAAGTATCAGGAATTTTGGCGATCGATGAAGCCTATGTCGATTTTGCAGAATATTCGGCTTTGCAATTAGTCCATGAGTTTGAAAATGTGATTGTGTTACGAACTTTGTCAAAAGGCTATTCGCTAGCAGGTTTACGTCTAGGCTTCGGCATTGCCAACCCTCAACTGTTATCTGGTTTATTTAAGGTCAAAGATAGCTATAACATTGATGCGATCGCGATCGCGATGGGAACAGCAGCCATGCGCGACCAAGACTATAAAGATACAAGTGCCGAAAAAGTTAAGCGATCGCGTACCAAACTTTCTCAAGATCTTAAAAATCTTGGCTTTACTGTATTTGAGTCTCACGGTAATTTTGTATTGGCGAAACCACCTAAAGATAACGCTGAAGAGCTTTATTTAAAACTCAAAGAAGCTGGGATTTTAGTCCGCTATTTTAGTCAAGCAGGGCTAGCTGATAAGTTACGGATTACGGTTGGCACTGATGAGCAAAATCAAGATTTGGTCGAGGCGCTAAAAAATTAATCGATGAGTTCAGTTGCGATCGCTTAGCCATTTCCTGACAGCGCGGACAATGCTAGTACTATTTTCTGTTTCTGACATTCGTAAAAAGCTATCAAGTATAGCGCCAGAAATTGTCGTAAAAGTGAGACTGAATTCACATTCTAAATAATTGCCATCTTGCAATTGGAAAATTTTTACGCTTCCATTGGCATAGCGCCATATTTCTGGAATTCCTAACTGCTGATAAACGGCAAAACTCCGCATACTAGAATTAGTGATGTCAATCTCAACTACTAAATCTGGCGGCGGATCTACAGAGATATTGATCGTATTACCGCGTATCCGATCGGCATTTTGAATATAAAAGCTAGAGTCAGGCTCTGCACCTTTCTTGATGTCATTACGATTTAGCGTGACCGAACCAAATTCTTTTAATGGTAGATCTAATTCTTCAGCCAAAACTCCAACTATTCGAGCTAATAAGCGATTAATCGCTTCATGGAGGTCAGATGGCATCCTGATTTCTAAAACTCCTCGGTCATAAGCTAAACGAGCGGAACGACGATCGCCCATATCGACAAGCATCGTCTTATAAGTTTGCCAACTAATTGGCAATACAGCATTACGAACGATCGCTAACGAAACTTCTTGCTTATAGGATATGGGGGTAATAGTCATTTAAACATTTCACAAAAAAATGGAGAATAGGAGGCTCGAACCCCTGACCTCTGCGGTGCGATCGCAGCACTCTACCAACTGAGCTAATTCCCCAACAGGCTATACATACTAGCATATTTCATGAAAAAAGTCGGCGCAAAGCACCGCCTTTTTTATTTGTTGGATATAGGCGATCGCGCTGCGCCGTTCATCAAAAAACGAGTGATTTTTTGCTCATATCCCGAACCATCAGGAAACTCGACCACTAGCACAGGATTCTTGATATTTTCAGATGGAATCTGGAGCAAATATACATAGTCGCCATTATGAAACTCGAAATAATTTCCTTGTTTAGGATTGTAGGTTCTAGCCGTGAGTTTCACGCCCGTAGTGCCATTTTTGTTCACACTGCGATAGTAACGGGGCTGAGCAATATCTTTAGAATCGGCACAAATATAAAGAGCATAATCCTTGGTTTCTGCATAGGCAAGAATGCCGCCAGTACCATCACAGGTTTTATCAGTTGCTAGCTCATTGATCGAGCCAGTCGTTAAATGTTCGGCGATCGCCTTGCCACTATTTACTTCCGCACATACTGATAGTGCTACACCTAACAGCGCCGCCGTCAAAGACTTTTGGAAAATAGATTTAATTAAACACATCTCAAAACCTCATACTTTTACGATTTGTAAATAAAGAGATGCTCGTTGCCCACCTATTACCGTAACAATGCTGAAAACTTTTGTAATCAGCAACTTTGCTTAGAAGCGATCGCCAACATGAACTCAAACAGGGGGCTTAAGCCCCTTGCCTATCGTAAATTGCTATATTTAATCTAGAAGACTTGAAAAGCGCAGACTATGACCAGCCTCACCAATAACCAATCAACATTTCAAAAAATCGTACGTCTTTTGCGTTGGCACAAACCCGCAGGTAGACTAATTTTGATGTTACCCGCGCTGTGGGCAACAGTCGCCGCC
>JBBRQX010000281.1:0-4381 GCA_038225745.1 Pseudanabaenales cyanobacterium
CGCTCAACCATGCTCGATCTAGACGCAGTCACTGACTGTGACTTAAGTTATCTTCGCAACTGGACTTTGTGGTCAGATTTAAAAATCTTGTTAATGACTGTTCCCAAAGTCTTGTCTGGATTTGGAGCATTCTAAAGTTTTTCCAAACTAAAAAAGTTGGTGGTGCAAAGCACCACCAACTTTTTTTTAGTTTGCATGTAATCGCGGATGCATTAATGAAGCGATCGCCTCATTGCCAAGTAGATGTGTATCAATAATCGCTTGAGCTTTTTGGGAGTCAATATGCCAGTAATAGACGTTATCTGGTAACACGAGAACCATCGGGCCAGAGCCACATAATCCTAAGCATCCACAGGCTTCTACATTTACATTTATAATTTTTTGCTGTTCTAATGTTGACAAAACTTCAGCCGCACCATCTTTTGTGCAGGTGCGATGTTGACAGACCAGAACTCGACGAGTAGGTAAATTATCCAAAGTAGCGATCGCTATTTTCTTTTACAACACTTTGCGATGAAACAAAACCCAGATTTTTTATAAAAAATCTGTTAAGTATAGAAATATCGCTTAGCGATATTTCTATACTTAACAGATTCTAACGCACGACCAAAACAGGTGAGAGGCAATTGTGCAATACATAATCGCTGACACTACCTAGCATCATCCTCTCAATTGATCCCAGCCCTCTCGACCCCAATACGACTAAATCTGAACTTTCCTCTTTTGCCACAGAACAAATCAGATCACGAGGTTGCCCTGTTTCCAATCGAGTACGGCTAACCATCTCTGAAGCTTGACAAGTATCTTGAGCTTTTTGGAGTAGCGCTTGACCTGCATTCAAAATTTTGCGCTCTAGCTCAGCGTCAGGTAGCCCCCGCCAGCCCACCCAATCGCCAGTAGGTAGCATCACCTCAGGCACATAGCTACTAAGTGGTTCAACGACTGTCAGCAAGACAATTTCGGCTTTTAAAGGAGCAGCAAAAATCAAGGCTTTAGCAAGAGCATGTTCGCTAGCTTGGGAGCCATCAATAGCAACTAAAAATTTCATATGTTTGCCGTAATATAGAACTTACATTGTCTGTAATGGATCTGTAATGCTCAGATATAGCGATCGCCACTTATATCAGGACAAGTCAAAACCCAAAAGAGGATGGCGGCGCGGAGCGCCGCCATCCTCTTACCTAATAAGACTGGCGACAGCTATAACTTAATTACAGCCCCAAACATACTGATGTTGATCAACAAGTTGTTAAATCTTTGCTGTAGTTCATTTCTTTTAATACTTCATGACACGCGATATTCGTATTGGTTTTGCAAATTCTGTGGGTAATACGCCCCTGATCGAAATTGAGTCTCTATCGGCAGCAACTGGTTGCACGATCTTAGGTAAAGCCGAATTCCTCAATCCTGGTGGAAGCGTTAAGGATCGGGCGGCTCTGTTTATGGTGTTAGAAGCTGAAAAAGCAGGCATCCTCAAGGCCGGCGGCACGATTGTAGAAGGGACTGCGGGTAATACAGGAATCGGACTAGCCTTAGTCGCTAATGCGCGTGGTTATCGGAGTGTGATTGTGATGCCAAGTAATCAATCGCAAGAAAAAATTGATTTGTTGAGGACTTTGGGCGCAGCAGTGGAATTAACTAATCCTGCTCCTTTTTCTAGCCCTGAAAATTATTATCACGTTGCCAAAAAACGTGCGGGAGAAATTCAAAATTCTTTCTGGGCTAATCAGTTTGAAAATTTATCTAATTCTGACGCTCATTATCAAACAACAGCGCCTGAGATCTGGAGTCAAAGTGCTGGCGAACTAGATGGGATCGTGATGTCGTCTGGTACAGGTGGCACGATTGGCGGCGTGACTGCTTATCTGAAAGAACAAAATTCTCAAGTTGCAACTTATTTAATCGATCCCACTGGTTCGGGTTTGTACAGTTACATTACGAAAGGCGAATTTAAAGCTGAAGGTAATTCGATTACAGAAGGCATTGGCATCAATCGAGCGACAGCAAACTTTAATCGCGCCAGATTAGATGGTGCTTTTCAAGGAACCGATCAACAAGTAATTGAGATGTCGCAATATTTGCTAAAGCATGATGGTTTGTTTCTCGGCAGTTCGGCGGCACTAAATGTCGTTGGCGCGGTAAAGTTGGCGCGTAAGCTTGGCAAGGGTCACACGATCGCCACAATTCTCTGTGATGGCGGCGGTCGATATCAGAGCCGAATGTATAACCCCTCTTGGTTAGCTGAGAAAGGTTTAACGCCTGTGGCTAAGGGATTGGAGTTTATTAATGACTAATTTTTTGCCATCTAAAAAATACCGATGCATTGGTGTCGGTGTTGTCTGGGATCGCGATCGCCAACGCATTTTGATTGATCGCCGCTTACCTGAAGGTGAACTGGCGGGATATTGGGAATTTCCAGGTGGCAAGATCGAAGGGGCTGAAACTGCGGCGGAATGCATCAAGCGTGAGTTGCAGGAAGAACTAGCGATCGAGGTCGAAGTTGGCGATCATTTAATTACGGTCGATTTTGAATATGAGACGCTGCGGGTGAGTTTGATTGTGCATCACTGTACGCATGTTTCGGGTGAGCCACAGATGAATGCTTGTTCCGAAATTTGCTGGGTGACAGTTGATGAATTAGATAGCTACCAGTTGCCAGCCGCCAACTATGAAATTGTGCGAGCTTTGAAGTCATGACCGAAATCAGTGCTGACCAAATAGCATCGGAGCTATATCAAGAAGGGGTTAGCAACTTTGAGAGCGGCAATTATCAACAGGCGATCGCCTTACTCGAACGCGCTGGCACTTTGTCAATCCCCGAATCAGTTTTAGGCGGCGAAATTTCGATCTGGCTAGCCAATGCCTATGACGCAGTGGGACGAACCGATGAAGCGATCGCCCTATGTCGAAGTCTCAAAAAGCACCCCGTTAATAGTCTGCGAAAAAATGCCCGCTATATGTTGGGCATTTTAACCGCGCCGCCACTGAGCAAGCTGGAGGGCGTAGTTTCAGAAGTACCAATTTTGGAATCTCCTGACATTTATCAAGCCAAACCTGTTGCTAGAGCTAAGAGCCAAAGCAGTACCAATCAAAAGCCATTTCGGGAAGTTTCCCTTGAAAAACCGAATACGAATAGTCGAAATAACTTTTTATGGTTTGCGATCGCCGTTTCTCTGCTGCTCTTAGCATTTTGGGCAAAGCGATAAACCTAGAAAGTAACGGTGCTACTTCAAAAATGAATGGTATGATAATCTGTACTTTTGTTAAGTTAATTAAAGTAAAATTCAAACTCAATCGAGTAAATTTCAACTATTTATGGGAGTAGATGGCGTGATGAGGCGAGCGATCCCCGCACAATGGCTTAATTTAGGAATGCACCTAGTTTCCATGGTATTCGGTCTATTTGGCTTAATTTTGGTATTGCCAAACACCGCATTTATTGAAAGCTTATCCGAAGTTGGTTTGCAAGTCTTTTCATGGGGAATGCAAAACGGCGGCGCATCCTACATGATTTTTGGCGCGATCGCCGCATTTCTTTACGGTAAGCAAATGATCGGACTCAAGCGTACCCTCGCTTTTAGTATTCCTGCGATCGGTATTTCCGTAGGCGCTGAACTACTTGGTACTAGCACTGGCTTTCCATTTGGTGCTTATTCTTACCTAAGCGGACTTGGTTATAAAATTGTCGATTTAGTCCCATTTACGATTCCGCTATCGTGGTTTTACATGGGCTTCTCCGCGTTCCTTGTATCAGCCACCATGATGCGTTTTGGGACAGGGTGGGGATATAGAATTGCCGCGATCGCCCTTGGTGCATTAATGTTGACATCATGGGACTTTGTGCTTGATCCCGCCATGAGCCAAACCCCATATCCTTTCTGGGAATGGCATCAAGCAGGTGAATTTTATGGAATGCCTTACCAAAACTTTTTTGGATGGTTTGGAACTGGCGCATTATTCATGACCGTCGCATCATTAATTTGGGGCAAAGATAACCAACCAATTCTCAACCGTCAGCAAATACTTTTCCCGACAATCATTTATGCGGGGAACTTTATGTTTGCGTTGATTCTCAGCTTTAATGCAGGTTTTTATGTGCCAGCATTGCTCGGTATTCTCGTAGGTGCATTGCCTCTTGTGGTGCTTTACTTCACCACACCTAACGGTGAAGCGATCGCCAACTCGTCTTCAAATACTCCAGTAGTAGCTGCGGATGCCACTCGTTAAAACAAAAAAGGGGAGTCGCTAAGCGACTCCCCTTTTTTTTTGGTTATTTATTCTGTAAAGACTTTAGCTCTCGCAAAATCATCATCAACCCTTTATTTTGATAATCAATTTGTTCGGAAACTTTTTCCATACGCTGAGTCAAAGAGGCGATCGC
>JBBRQX010000282.1:0-4378 GCA_038225745.1 Pseudanabaenales cyanobacterium
ATAATCGTCGCGGCGATTGATTAGCGAGATCCAAAAGCCAGAATCAACGATGACCATATTTCTCGTTTAGACTATCGGTGAGATATTGCTTGTAATTAACTGATAAATCAGCATCGCCTTCGGCACAACCAATTAATCCTGACTCCCGCAAAAGTTGCAAAGGCTTAACAGGAGTTTCTTGACGCAATTTTTCATAATAAAAGTCGATCGCCGCTTT
Source organism: Pseudanabaenales cyanobacterium (assembly GCA_038225745.1). Classification (GTDB taxonomy): domain Bacteria; phylum Cyanobacteriota; class Cyanobacteriia; order Pseudanabaenales; family Pseudanabaenaceae; genus Pseudanabaena. The sequence goes on from JBBRQX010000282.1 coordinate 218, forward strand.
CATGATTTCAGACGTACCTTGATTGGTACGCTGACGAATGTAGTTGAGTTTGGTAGCGCGATCGCTGTCGAGTCGAGCATTAACTCTCATAATTTTGATTTGTCATAACTCTGTATGACAGTATACTTATCAATACGCGCAGAAGTATAACTATAGTCACCAACTCATGATAATTACAGGATTACGCGATCGCATCGCATTTATAATGGATGAGAAGATATAGATTTACGAAAAGATGTGGACAAGTCTGCCTTAGATCAATTTTTAGGTAAAGTTTATTTAGTTGGTGCAGGACCTGGTGATGCAGGATTGATGACGCTCAAGGGCAAAGCGTTATTAGAAACTTGCGATGTGGTGCTTTACGATGCCTTAGTTAGTGATGAGATTTTGGCGATGATTAACCCGATCGCCGAAAAAATCCATGCAGGTAAGCGGCGCGGCAATCATTCGTTATTGCAAGAGGAGACTACGCAGTTATTGATCGAGAAAGCGAAAGAACATGCGATCGTGGTGCGATTGAAAGGTGGCGATCCGTTTATCTTTGGGCGTGGTGGTGAAGAGTTGGCGGATTTGCGATCGGCGGGGATTGCGGTTGAGGTTGTGCCGGGGATTACGTCAGGGATTGCTGCACCAGCTTATGCAGGGATTCCGCTTACCCATCGCGACTTTAGTTCGTCGGTAATTTTTGTGACGGGGCATGAGTCGGCGGGGAAGTATCGCCCTCAAGTTAACTGGAATGCGATCGCCCTAGCTGCGGAAACAATTGTGGTGTACATGGGATTGCATAATTTAGCTGAAATTGTCGCCAAAATTATCGCGGCTGGTTTACCTGAATCGACACCTGTGGCTTTAATTCGGCAGGGAACACGCGCTGATCAGTCAGAGTTAATTGGCTGTTTGGGGAATATCGTTGAGCTTGTGCAAGAAAGTAACTTTACTCCCCCCGCGATCGCTGTTATCGGCAATATTGTAAATTTTCAAGAGATTACGCAAGGCGATCGCTAATTCATCTAATTCAAAAGTGGCAAATCCATCCTTCGAGGCGATCGCAGTTTTCAGGAATGCCATAATTTGGTTGTTGAGAAGCATGTGCTGTTTGGATAGTGGCGAGTACGGCATCGAGCGTGTCACCTGAAGCATCGTCTGCACATTCACGGGCAAGCTGGTTATTAATTTCGACAGCAAAGCCATATTTTGTTTTTGATTTTGTTTTGGATATAGGCGATCGCACTTGATTAATTATTTCTTGGCGCAAAAATTGCATTTCTGAAGTTTGCTTTTGTTTACTGTCAGATTTATAGCTTTGTTTACCGATGAGAGATTTTGCTACGAGTGCGGGATAAATCTCGATCGCAATGCGGGGATCGTTAGTTGGATGGCAAGGCAGCACCGTAAATCCTGCGGCGAGTAGTCGCGGTGCGCCTTCAAAAAACATTTTTCCGACAGGTACGCCATAGACTTTCATCGGACTGATCGCGCCTGTGAGTTTGTCAGTTTGACGCAAATGCTCGCGATCGCCGATCGCCCGATCTTGACGATATTGATTTAAAGTTTCGACAAATTCTTGTTTGGTCATCTGCCCCACGCGATTGACATATTCTGCCCAAGTCGTTCCCCATTGCAAATTTTCGATTAACTTTCGTGGTTGCCCTAGGGGAAAATCCATTCCAGCAATCCAAACAGGCGATCGCTTGAGAAATTCCATAAAAGATGGAAAGTCCATAAATCGATGGAACTTCTGAATATGGAGAACATCAGATTCTAGCCAAGCTTCGGCACAGGCGATCGGCTTAGCTTTATTAGGGGCGCTCGTAAAATCAATCCCGTATATTTGCATTCTAATATTCGCATTAAGTATTAAAGCCAAAAAAGCGATATCGCACGCGGCGCGTGCGCTACTGCTTTTTAGGTTTTGAGTTTTATTTTTTTGGGTTAGAATTTATCTGCGGAGATAGACTGATGCTATGGCTATCTGTGCGATGATAATTTTAGCCCTCTTGTCGTTAGGTTTTGTTGACTGTGAATACCGTTCGTACTGTTTCTGATACCAAAAAAGATTTTTATTTAGGATTTCCCAAGCCAGTCAATCAAGTCTATCGACGGGTTGTAGATGAGCTATTGGTAGAAATTCACCTACTTAAAGTAAATCAAACATTTGTTTACGACTCAATTTTTGCACTAGGTCTTGTGACAACCTTCGATCGCTTCACTATGGGCTACAAACCTGAAACTGATCGCTTTGCCGTATTTCATGCTCTATGTTCGGCGCTTCAGTTTGATTCCGATCGCATTCGTCAAGATGCCACAACTCTAAGCGATCTAGCCACGCGATCGCCTAATGATATCAAACCGCTATTGACAGCCCTAGATTCGGGGCTTAGCCTCGAGCCTTTGTCTGAGCAATTGCAAACGATCGCGCACAAAGAAAATTTTAAATATAGCCGCTTGCTAGGCGTGGGGCTATATGCATTGCTAGAAATCAGCAATCCTGATGAGATCGTTGATAATGCTAAGCGGGAAGAGGTGATCAAGTTAGTTGGTGAAACGATGAAATTTGGTGGCGATCGCCTGTTAAAAGATATCGATCTATATCGCACTAACCTCGACAAGATCGAGCAAGGTCGCCAGATGATCGCTGACATGGTGGATGCTGAGCGCAAAAAACGCGCTCAGAAAGAGGCCGCTTTAGTCAGTGGGGCAACGACTGAACCTGCAAGTGATACTCCAGACAAAGTCTAAAAAAAAGGGCGGCGCGAAGCGTCGCCCTTTTTTTAGGCTTTGCTGATCGCTGTGTAGGCTGTTTCTAATGCTTTGATTAAATCTAAAATTTGAATGGGCTTGCTCACATAATCTTGCATTCCTGCTTCTAAACAAATCTCGCGATCGCCTTGTAACGCATTAGCCGTTACAGCAATAATCCAAGGTATTTGTACGGATTCTAAGCGAATTCTTTTGGTTGCTATTAATCCATCCATCTCAGGCATATGCACATCCATCAAGATAACATCGTAGTTTTGACGAGATAGCGACTCTAGCACCTCTATTCCATTTGCGACGACATCGACCCGATATCCTAATCGATTCAGAAAACGAGTAGCAACTTTTTGATTAACGATATTATCTTCGGCGAGCAAAATCTTTAAAGGGAAGTTAGTGGCAAAATTTTCGTTAAAAAGGGAATTATTTTTCTGTGTAGTCTGGATTCCATCTAAAGAATTTTTGCTGCAAAGTTTTAATAGGTTTTTATATATCTGCGATCGCTTGATTGGCTTGTTCAGACATATGGTGATCGGGTCGGGGCTGACATGATCGCAACTGAAACGGTGAGCAAGCAAAATCATTGGTAATGAACTTGCTTGTGTTCGCATTAATTGTTTAATATCGCAGTCTAGATTTGAACTAGGAGCATCAGGAATACTGGCTTCAGGAATATTGGCATCAACAATTGCTAAATCGAATTGCTGCTCATTCTGTAACCACGCGATCGCTTGTTCACTAGAATTTGTGGCGCTTACTTCCATTTTCAAGGCTTGAGCAAGTATAGTCAAGCTTTCACGACTGACATCATTGTCTTCCAGAATTAACAGGCGTTGACCCGCAAGGTTGAGATTTTCTTGGATATCGGATAGTTCTGATTCTGTTGCAACTGTGGAAATCGTAAATGAGAAGGTAGAACCAACTCCAACTTCGCTCTCAACTGACATTTCACCGCCCATCAATATCGCTAAATGATTAGCGATCGCTAGCCCTAGCCCCGTCCCACCATATTGACGAGTTGTGGAAGAATCGACTTGGCTAAATGGTTTGAATAGGCGATCATAGCGATCGCGGGGAATACCAATTCCAGTATCTTTAACCGCAAATAGTAATTGATAGTTATGTTGCTGATTGATTTTTTGAATAGATACCCGTAAAGTCACTTCACCTTGGGCTGTAAACTTGATCGCGTTACCAAATAGATTGACTAATATTTGTCTTAAGCGAGTTATGTCACTCAAAATCCATTCAGGCACATCAGCAGCCATACAATAAGCTAGTTCGATTCCTTTGGTTGCTGCGGTAGAAGCTAAAAGATCTAGAGATTCTTCGATGCAATGTCGTAAGTTGAAAGGCTGAATATCTAAGCTAAATTTGCCTGATTCAATTTTTGAGAAGTCGAGA
>JBBRQX010000283.1:0-4357 GCA_038225745.1 Pseudanabaenales cyanobacterium
ATAATTTTTTGAAAGTGCCGCGAAGCGGCACTTTCCAAAAATTATCTGGCTTCTATGACATCGCTTTGCGCTGTATTGTTATACTGTTTAACGAAGATAGTCTATTTGCACCAACTACTTAATACATTTGGTATTGACGGCGAATAATTCAGGTACTTAGGAGAAATATAAAGCCATGATCAACATCGGTGGCAACCCGTTAATGATTCTTTTGGCAATTGTTGCCGCTTTAGGAGGCGTGGGTTTATATTTTGTGCGAAACTTTCGTCCTGAGCTAGCTCGCGACCACGACATCTTTTTTTCGGCGATCGCCTTAGTCTATGGCATCATCTTGCTAGCTTTTAATTTTCGGATGGAAATCACCACGCAGCTAGCTCAAGTGCTGGTTGTGGGCTTTGCGGGTTGGTTTGCCGTAGAGTCTTTAGTATTGCGCCAAGCCTTAGCAAATCAAGCTCGTCGTGCGCCCTCTAGCCCTTTAGTTGACGATGAAGAACCAATCGGTTCCGATTATCGTGTAGAAATTGATCCTACCCGTGAGATCGACTCTCGCCGCGATCGCAACTCATCGCGCCGAATGGGTGGTTCTATTTCTAATACTGCTGAAGCAAGTGAGTTACGCGGAGATACCACAGACTCTCGCCGTTCCCGCCGTCCTAAACGTGGTGAAACCAATGTTAACGATTCTGTAATTGATATTGACGAAAGCGATATAAGTCCTGTTAACCCTAAGCGTCGCCCCAGACCTAGTGGTGATGATATGAATGGCGATCGCCCTAGAAATCGCAACAGCGAACCTGATAATTCTGGTGAATCTGGTAAGGACACTGCTGCCTCTGGACGCAGACGCAGACCCACAAGCCGTCCATCAGCGTATCCCAATACTGATATGCCTGACAATTTTTAGATTTATTTGCTAGAGTTAATTGCAAACATAATTTTGTTTGCTTAGGTCAATGACATATTAAACTGTCAACAAGTCTAGATTTGATCAACCATTACTTGGGCTTTCGATCAACCGTGAGTTATTGCGTTAATCCGAACTGTGCTAATCCGAATAATGAACCATTTGCCATTAGTTGCGCTTCCTGTGGTTCTAATTTAAAGCTGCGAAATCGCTATCGAGCCAGTCGTCCGCTAGGCAAAGGTGGATTCGGTGCGACATTTTTGGCTGCCGATGAAGGACTTCCCGGATTTCCATCCTGTGTCGTCAAGCAATTGCGACCCAACACTCAGTCAGTAAGTGTGTTAAAAATGGCGCGAGAGTTATTTGAGCGCGAAGCTTTTACCCTTGGCAAAATCGGCAGTCATCCGCAAATTCCGCGTTTGCTAGATTATTTTGAAGAAGATGCTAATTTTTATCTAGTTCAAGAGTTTGTCGATGGCGAGACTTTAAAGCAAGAATTTGAACGTCGGGGTGCATTTAATGAGATTGAAATCCGTAAAATTCTGACAGAAATTTTCCCAGCGCTTGGCTTTATGCACGAAAATGGGGTCATCCATCGTGATATCAAACCTGCCAATATCATGCGCCGCAAACAAGATGGGCAGTTGGTATTGATTGACTTTGGCGCGGTTTCTAGTCAAGTAAACAAACCCTCTGCCGAGGAAGATCCCAGTGGTTTATTAACAAATTTTGCGATCGGCACGCCAGGATTTGCGCCGCCAGAACAAATGGCGATGCGTCCTGTGTACTCTAGTGATTTGTATGCAACGGCGATGAGTTGTCTTTATCTGATGACAGGGCGATCGCCTAAAGACCTACCCCACGATCCTTATACTGGCGAGATTAATTGGAAATCACAAGTCAAACTTAGCGATCGGCTGAGAGTAGTTTTTGATAAATTACTCCAGCAATCAGTATCACAGCGATTTCGCTCGGCGGAAGAAGCTTTAAAAGCTTTAGAATCTGGTGGTGTTAATGAAGAGCCACCTAAAGCCACGACACCTGCCGCAAATTACCAATCCTCTGCGCCTGCTTCTGTCACCGTAAAAAATACAGCAACACAAACACCCAACTTACGCATTCAAACACAGAAGTATAGCGGTACTAATCAGACCGCTCAATTTGATAATAGCGGCATGATGACCACTGGCAGTAATCGCGCTGGAATTGGAATTAGTCGTGTTGGCTCTGGCGAAATTAAAGGCGGTCGTAGAGTGATTGTTGAGTATAGTCAAGGCAAGCGCAATTTCGCTAACCAAGACTATAGCAAAGCTGCATTTGGTAGCGCTACGCTCATGGGTATTGTGATGAGTCGCTCTAAATTGGTTGAGGCAGATTTTTGCAATAGTAACTTGACGGGGGCAAGCTTTCAAGGGGCAAATTTATCGCAAGCTAAGTTGAATGGGGCAAATCTTCGCGAAGCTAAAATGCAACGCGCTGTCTTAGTCAAGGCTGATTTAGGTGGGGCTTCAATGATCTTGGCAGATTTGCGTGAAGCTAATCTCCAGTCAGCCTATATGAGCAAAGCGGATTTGTCGAGCGCAAATTTAAGTGGCGCTAACTTGAAAGGTGCTTATCTAAGCCAAGCAAATTTAAGTGGCACAAATCTTTGCGGTGCAGATTTGAAAGGCGCGAAGATCTCTGAGGAGCAATTGGCTCTAGCCAAAACCAATTGGGGGACGATTCGTCCTGATGGTACTAAACGTTTATTTTAAAATTTAGACATGGGAGCCGCACGAAGCACGGCTCACATGTCCATATGTACGGATATTAACTTTGTGAGACTTACTGATAATCAACTGATTGCACTATTTACTGACTTGATCGGAGTCGATAATGTTGTTCCATTCGATCGCCTAACCCCAAATTTGCACGATCGCATCGTCAGCAGTCTTACACCTGATTGCCTCGCGCCAGCTTGTGTACTTTATCCCAAGACGATCGCCGAACTATCGGGGGCGATCGCTTTAGCGTATGAACACCGTTTGCGAGTGCTACCCTTTGGCAATGCGACCAAACTAGATTGGGGCGGATTAGTGAGTCGAGCGGATGTGTCGATCAGTACATCGAAGTTAAATCGCGTGATTGAACATTGTGTTGGCGACCTGACAGTCACAGTTGAGTCGGGAGTAAAATATCAAGATTTGCAAGCAGTTTTAGCAAAGGAAGGACAATTTTTGGCGATCAATCCTCCTTATACGGCTAACGCGACGATTGGCGGCATATTGGCAACGGGTAGCGCGGGTTCGTTGCGACATCGCTATAACAGTGTGCGTGATATGTGTTTGGGCATTGAGTTTGTGCGTGCCGATGGGGAAGTAGTCAAGGCGGGTGGGCGCGTGGTTAAAAATGTGGCGGGTTACGACCTGATGAAATTATTAACAGGTTCTTACGGAACTTTGGGTATTGCTTCAAGCATTACTTTCCGCCTTTATCCTTTGCCTGAATATACGCAGATTGTTGTGGTTACAGGTGCGGCGGCGGTGATCGCCTCAGCATGGCAAAAAATTAGTACCTCGGTGCTTACGCCAACTGTTTGTGATTTATTTTCAGCATCCGCGATCGCCGACTTGGGATTAGGTGATGGTATCGGCTTAGTACTGCAATTTTCTGGTCTCAAAGCTAGTGCGATTGAACAGTGCGATCGCATTGCAATGCTTGCTAAAGAACTAAATTTAGAAGTACAGATGTTGGGCGAAGCTCAAGAGTTTTGGGAATTGTTAGAGATTTTGCTTTGGCAAGATGAGCTTCGTAGTTTGACTGAATCTACTGGCAACGTTCCTGTAGTCTGCAAGCTGGGTATATTGCCATCGGCTAGCGTGGCATTTCTTCAGCAATGCGAACAAATTTTTGATAGTCAGTCCTATTATTTGCAAATACACGCAGGTAGTGGTTTAGGCGTTTTGCGCGTGGAGGATGGACAAGATTTAAGCGAACTCGCTGAGCAGATCTCTAAAGTAAGAAGTATCGCTGAATCTCATAGTGGATTTTTGACTATTCTTGAAGCTCCCCATGAATTAAAATTTAAAGCGAATGTTTGGGGATATTCAGGCAATGCTAGCGATCTGATGGGCAAACTTCGAGAAAAATTTGACGCACGAGGCTTACTAAGCCCCAACCGTATGTTTTAATCAGATAATTTTTTGAAAGTGTCACGAAGCGGCACTTTCAAAAAATTATCTGGTTTACTAGACTGTAAGCAATCTTTTTTATAAATAAATAAGTAAATATGCAAGTTTCTAACAAGCCAAATTCTGAAAATTCAACCACTAGTTTGAATCTAGATTCCCCAATCTTTTCGCCAACTTTTGACAACAAAAATCCGCCTAATCCACAACTGATTGATGCCTGTGTGCATTGTGGATTTTGTCTTTCTACTTGTCCTAGTTATCGAGTGATTGGTAAAGAGACAGA
>JBBRQX010000284.1:0-4346 GCA_038225745.1 Pseudanabaenales cyanobacterium
ATCCCCCTCAATCCCCCTTAAAAAGGGGGAAGAATTAATTCTCCCCCCTTTTTAAGGGGGGCTGGGGGGGATCTCAAACAATTCTTAAATGGTTTCTTAATCTATTGATTTTCTTCCGTAATTTGCAAACGAATTGTCCGCCCAGATTGGTCATTCCCAATTTGCACTGTAACATTTTGACTTGCCAAAGAATCAAGGGAATTAAGCAAATCTAGCAAATGCGGTGTGCTTGCACCCGCTTCAACATACATCTGATCGGCAGACGAAGAGACTCGCTTCCAAATGCCGTAAAGTTTGGCGATCGCCTGTTCGAGTTGTGATGCTTGGCTGACCAAATCAGAGGCGAGTTTGAGGCATCCCAGTCTCAGGGCTTCTTCGAGCGCGAGATCGATATTAACGGAACGATTGGCGATCGCTTGCACTTGACTAGTATTCGTTAAATACTTAGTCAGCCGTTGAGCATCGGCGGTGACGAGCTTAATGTTATCCAGATCGGAGCCATCGGCGATCGCTTGTTTAAGCGGTGTTTGATAAGCTTCGGGCAGCTTGTCGATCTCGCGAACTAGCGGCGCAACATAGCGTGTGGGAATCGTGTGGGCGGCGATTTTCTCCTTTAACTCATCGGGTAGATGATCGGAACTCATCGATGTCCATTCATCAGAAAGTTGACGAACTTCACGACGGGTAATCTTTTCACCATTTCTAGCAGCATCGACAATCAACTGCTGCACTTCAGGATCAGCTTGAGCAGTTTCCAGAAACGCTCTCTTACTAAATTGCCGCAGATCATCAGCATCTAGCTGTCCATCTGCCATTAAAGTGTCAGCACTATTGGCAAGCTGAATCCATGAATAGGCTTGGGACTTGCTAATTTCTCGTTCTTGCAGCCATTTCAAAAATCCTGTACCGCGCCCTTCTCCATTCGCTTTTTCGCGATCGCGTACAGTTCGCAAAATTCTACCGCGCCAAATATCGGTCTGCAAATCGAAGCGATCGCATACTTGCCAGGCCTGATCGACTTCTGCTAAAAACTGACCTTCCGCCAAACCTTCGTCATTAGGATCGGGCAAGTCAAGCGAAAAATCGGCTAGATCGAGATTTGCTAAAGTTTCATTGGGGATGGATATAACGGGAATAGATTCGAGTACAGATTCGCTCACGGACACAGACAACCTTTGATATTAATCTCTATATTTTATAGCTTAAGTGGTTTGGTCACGGTGCAAAATGCTCTATGTTCTTGTGGTGATCGGTATTTATGTCAGCAAAGGCGATCGCGCTACTATTCATAATGGCTAAACATTCGATAGATTCTGATTAATTTTTCAGACTCAAAGACTTCATAAACTAGCCGATGTTGTTTATTGATGCGGCGACTAATTAGACCCTGCATATCTCCTTTTAATAATTCATAGTCTGGAGGATATTACAGTGGATCTTCTTCAATTATTTTGAGCAGTTGTAAAACTTTGTCTTTCAATCCACTAGAAGCAAGCTTTTTTACATCTTTTTGAGCTTGCGTCATGAAAATTAATCTGTACATTACCAGTCTAGCTCATCTAGAGTTAAGCCTTGATCAATAGATTCAGAGCGTGCTTCTTGGATGCTTTGAACCATTTCTTCAATTCCTCTTAGATATTCATCATCGCTGACGTAATTAGATTGTTCTAAAATCTTAACTTCGTCCTTGGAGAAATGAGCAAGTAACCATAAAAATTTGTCACTAATGCTGTCGTCAATTTTTAAGGTGATTGTTCGCATAAATTAACTACGAAGATTTCTATATTTACTTTTGCAGTATAGTTTTACTCTATTCTGTCATGTTTATTCTAACTGGCAGTATGCGCGATCGCCAAAATCAGTTACAAAAGCTTTACGATCGCGCTGACACCCACAGTTAAAGTTTCTGGTGATATCTGTTCGCTCTGGAATGGTAAGATGTGTATAGCTTATGAGGACACCCTTATTATTGTGATAAATATTAGAATATTCTTACTCCCTTCCCAGTATAAGAATGGACATTAAAATTCAAGAATTAGCGCCGCAACGCAACGTCTAATCTTTCACTGGGAAGGGAGTATGAGTCCGTCATAACGAGATCTCTAAGTGTTGCACCTCAAATTTGAATTGGCGATAGATAGATAGAAATAAGCTGATATGCAACCTAATCCCCGTTTTAAATTATTTTCTCAACCACTCGATCGCTATGCGATTGGGTTAGCGGCAATCCTGAGTGTGGCGATCGCCATATTATTGTGGGTAGGCGATCGCACTGCGCCGCAGGTGAGAGAGTTTAGCTGGCAAGAACAGAAGGTTGATGCCACTAATATATCTTTCTCTTTAACCTTCAATCGCCCCATGGATCGCGAAAGTGTGGAAAAGAATCTCAAATTTGAGCCGCCGCTCGCGGGTAAAATCAGTTGGTCATCGCGGCGAATGTCCTATACGCCTTTAGCACCAGCCACCTATGGCAAATCCTATACAGTTAAGCTGGAAAACGCTTACGACCGCTTTGCGAGTGAGTCTGGCAAAAAAGCGGCGATCGATCCTTTTACAGGCAGTTTTACCACCCCTAATCCACGTTTTGTTTATATTGGCTCACAAGCGGAAGAAAAAGGTCGCCTTGTCATTTACGATGTATTGCAGAAAGAAAAGCAGATTTTAACGCCTCCCAATCTCACGGTTTTAGATTTTCGGATTTATCCCGATCGCCAAAAAATCTTATTTGGGGCGATCGAATCAACGGGGCAGAGCTTACTTGACCAAAAACTTTATGTGGTAACGACAGGACTCGATCGCGAAGATCGTTTAACATCAAATTCGCCAGAAATTAAACCCATACTCGGTAGTGATGACTTTCAAAACTTCAAATTCGATCTCTCGCCCGATGGCAAAAATATCTTGGTGCAGCGTCTCAGTCGTCAGCAAGTTGGGCGTTATGGACTCTGGCTCATCCAAGGAAACAACCAACCAAAACCGCTCGAAAATCAACCGGGGGGCGACTTTATGTTCACGCCCGATAGCGCGTCGGTGGCGATCGCGCAAGGTGAAGGAGTTGCAATTTTGCCTCTTGAGCCGCAAGCCCAACCGTTGGACTTTTTGCCAAGATTCGGCACGGTTTTAAGTTTTAGTAGGAGCGGCACAAAGGCTGCCACGATTAAATTTAATAAAGACTATACGCGATCGCTATATCTAGTAAATAACCAAGGATTGCAAAAAGAACTCACTAAAATTAGTGGTTCTATTCTGGGCGCTCAGTTCGATCCGCAAGAGAAGGCAATCTACTGCTTGCTAACTGATGTGGAACAGGACATAGCCAAAAACATCTTTCGGGAGAAGCCTTATCTTGCGGCGATCGATCTAGAATCAGCCCAACTACGAAGACTTCTAGAACTTCCATCACAAAGAGAAGTTCAGTTTAACATCGCTCCCGATGGGCAGTCAATTCTCTTGAACTCGATAGTTTCTAGTAATAACGAATCATCTACTTCTCAATCAATTCCAGAAGACTCGGCAAAAGCTTCTAGAAGTCCTCAGACTCCCAAGTTGCCAACCCAATTAATCGTGTTACCGATTAATAATACTCAAAGCAATAATCCACCTCAACCTGATGTATTACCAATGTTCGGTACATTTCCACGATGGCTTCCTTAGATTTATAATAACACTCAAAAAGCTGTGGCGCACGCGCAGCGTGCGCCACAGCTTTTTGGAGCTTAAGAGTTTGAAGCACTGCAAAATTTAACAAGTGTTAAGATAGAACTAGATCTCAAGAGGAAAACATGTCAACTACATCAGTACTCAAGCGCCTCTTCACTGTCAAAGAATATTATCGGATGTATGAATCTGGAGTATTTGCTAACGGTGAGCGGGTAGAGCTAATCAGAGGAGAAATTATTAAAATGGCAGCAATTGGTAGAAGACATGCGGCTTGTGTTGATTATTGCAACTTCATGTTTGCGAAAAAGCTAGGCACAAATGTAATTATTCGCATTCAAAATCCTTTGTCTTTAGACAATACATCTGAGCCTGAACCTGATGTCATGCTACTTAGATACAAAGATGACTTCTATAGATCTGGACATCCACAACCTAGCGATGTATTTTTATTAATTGAAGTTGCTGATACCACGATTGATAGTGATCGCGAATTAAAAATTCCTCTATACGCAGAAGATGGGATTATTGAAGTCTGGCTAATTGATATTAATAATGCTTGCATAGAAGTTTATCGACATCCGACAGAGCAAGGATATCAAGATATGCAAAAATTTTATCATGGACAAAATCTATCCATTCTCGCTTTTCCTGATCTAAGTATTACTGTTAATGAAATCTTGGGATAG
>JBBRQX010000285.1:0-4325 GCA_038225745.1 Pseudanabaenales cyanobacterium
GAAGGTTTAGGAGAATTTTTTGCTCAAGGCGATCGCTTAGTTTTTTATATTCCCGATCGCCTGAAAGAGTCGCATGGGATCTCGATTAAAGGCTTAGATGAATTGCGATCGCAATATGAATTAACAGGAAAATCACTTAATTTAATCGTTACTTGTGATACGGGTAGCACTAGCTTAGAAGCATTAAAGTATGCTCAGGAGTTAGGAATCGATGTAATTGTCACTGATCACCATACTCTGCCCGATCAGCGTCCGCCTGTGGTGGCGATTATCAATCCGCGTTATTTGAGTAACGATCATCCTTTGTTCCATTTGTCTGGCGTGGCGGTGGCTTACAAGTTAATGGAAGCACTCTATGAAGCTTTGCCAGAAGTTCCGCAGCAGCCATTGGAGGATTTATTGGATTTAGTGGCGATCGGTTTAGTGGCTGACTTAGTGCAACTTACGGGAGATTGTCGCTATCTTGCCCAAAAGGGAATTGAAGTATTGCGACAAAAAAAACGCCTCGGTGTGCGAATGTTGTTGGAGCAATGTAAAAGAGTTGGCGATCGCCCGATTGATATTAGCTTTGGGATTGCGCCGCGCATTAATGCGGTGAGCCGTATTTGGGGCGATGTGCGGAAATGTGTGGAATTGTTGACCACTCGCGATCAGAAGATTTGTAAGGCGCTAATTGAACAGACAGAACTTGCCAATACTCAGCGCAAAGCTCTACAGAAAAAAGTATTTAAACAAGTTCAATCAAAAATTGCCCAGATCGATTTATCCACCACAGGAATTATTATTCTGGTTGATTCACAATGGTCGGTGGGAGTTCTGGGCTTAGTGGCGGGGCAAGTGGTTGCTGAATATGCGCGTCCGACTATTCTCTGTACGATCGAAGATGGAATTGTGAAAGGGAGTGCGCGATCGCTAGAAGGGATAAATCTCTACGATCTACTCAAGGGACAAGAGCATTTATTACTAAGTTTTGGCGGACATCCGCTCGCGGGTGGTTTGAGCTTTCGTTTTGAAAATTTGCAGGTACTAACTGAGGCGATCGATCAAAAGTTTTGGAGTCAATATGGACAGTTACAAAATAAGGCGATCAAAATTGATTTAGAAGTAACGATCGCCGATTTAACAAAAGAATTATTTAATGAATTCAAGCAACTAGAACCCTTTGGCATGGGAAATCCCTATCCTAAATTATTAATACGCGATTGTCAGTTTTCAGAAATATCTAATGCCAATATTCGCAATCAAAAAGGGCAGAAAGTTGAATATATCAAAACCGAATTCACCTTAAGCGATCGCCAAGGCAATCAGATTTATGGTGATTGGTGGGGACATTACAGCTATGAGTTGCCCGATACTGCTTGCGATGTGGTGATTGAGTTGGTGGATAATTCTTTTCGCAAGCGCTATGATGCACGGCTGATTGATTTTCATGCTCAGAGTGCGCCATTGAGCGCTGATTTACCAGATCTTGCATCAACATTAATCCCAAATTCTGGCGCTAATCTCAAGATTATTGATTGGCGTGGGCGCGATGCGATCGCCTTTGATCGCGATTTATCAACAACTATCTGCGATCGCTGTCCGCAAAGTTGGCAAGACTTGAATACAATCATTAATCAGGCTCATCAAGCTAATCAAGCTCTCGCGTTAGTTTATCCAAGCCCTGAACAAATAAACGGCGCGATCGCATGGCAAACTTTAGTTGGGATTGCTAAATATCTCAGTCGGACTGGTAAAGAAATTAAGCGATCGCAACTAATTGCGAAATTAGGTATTGATGCTCAAGATGTGTTGCAGATTGGCTTTGATGAACTGAGACAGTATGGCTATGTGGTAGAGGCGATCGCCGATCCGTTAGGTGAGATAGAACCAACAATGCGTATAAGCTTTATTCTATCTGATCGATTTATCCCAGCGAAGCAATTTATTCAAGCTGCAAATGAATTAGCCTTTCAGCAACAATTTTTTGATCGTCAGTTACAGAATTTGGCAATAAGTAGGTAAGTATAATAAACCCAAAAAGCAGTAGCGCACGCGCAGCGTGCGCTACTGCTTTTTGGGTTTTAAAGATTTTTATGCTTATTTTTGAATTAGATTGTAACTATGAAACTAAAACAATTTATCGCGATCGCCATCTTTCTAATAACGATCGCGATATTAACTCTCTATGTAGAACCAGCCAAAACCACTGCGATTGGCGATGTAATTGGCGAAGAAAAATTTGCGCCCGTTTTCGGATGTGAGCTACAACCACCCGCTAATCCACCCAATCCTTCACTACCCGCCACACTCACTTCTACTCCGATTACTTTAGATCGCTTTCGCCAACCATTGCCTACTGCACCTAACAAATCCTCTTCTCAAAAATCAATTAGCTATATTCCTAAAGAGATTATTGCTTTGGCGGCAGCTTCTAACTATGGCGATCGCTATCTCAAAGATGTATCGGGTAGTCCTGCTAACTACTCACCAATTATCGTTCTTCATGAAACTGTCGGCTCAATGAATAGTGTGATTAATTTTTTTCAATCATTCCAAACTAACGAAAATAATCAAGCGAGTTACCACACATTAATTGCGATCGATGGCACAATTATCTATTTTGTCCCACCAGATAAACGCGCTTTTGGTGCGGGAAATTCAGTATTTGTTAGTTCATTAGGAAAAGAAGCAGTCCAAACAAATCCCCGATATTCCAGTTCTGTAAATAACTTCGCCTATCATATTTCCTTTGAGACTCCTGAAGATGGAATGAATGATGGTTATACTCATAGTGGATATACCGAAGTTCAATATCAATCTCTAGCGTGGCTAGTTGCGAAAACTGATGTTCCCTTAGAGCGGATTACCACCCATAAAGATGTTGATCTCTCTGGCACACGCATTGATCCCCGCAGCTTTAATTTTAATCTTTTTCAAAAATTACTGAGTGAATATCCTAGAACCAAGGAGATCTTTATTGGCTGTCCATAAGGAAAACTGTAAAAGCTGTAGCGCACGCTATAGCTTTTGCAGTTTAATTTTGAATTGGCGGAGGATAATGGATAAAAGAAGTGCTACTGTCCAACTAGTTTTTCTATAATTAAGCTGGTAAAAACTAGTCCAATCATGAGCTTTCCAGCTAGACGGACTCCACTTGCATACATTTGCTGCTGCTGTCTGTTTGTTAAGTTATTCCACTCTGAAGGCTTTACTTTCCACTTTTTCATAGTAGCTTCTTACTCAGTTAAAGATTATAGGAATTGGGGTGTGGGGAAAAGCCCCACAAACGAGTAGAACTTCTTTGCGGGGCTCAGGTATTTGTATTTTTACAGGGAGAAGAGAGTATTAAACTTCTTCTTCTTTGGAGAGTGCTTCTTCATTTTGCTCGCCAGTGCGAATACGGACTACTCTACTAATAGGCAACACAAACACCTTGCCATCTCCAATCTTGCCAGAGTGGGCAGTTTTGACAATAGTATCGACCACAGTATCAGTAAGATCGCTGGCGACAACTAATTCAATTTTTACCTTGGGCAAAAAATCAACAGCGAAAGGTTGGCGATCAAAGCCTTGAAGTCCAAGAAAAGCCAAAGGATGACCTTTTTGACGACCAAATCCTTTTGCGCCTGTAACAGTTGCACCTTGAACGCCAATTTTGACTAAAGCGTCCTTAACCTCGTCAAGTTTGGCAGGTTGAATAATTGCAATTATTAAGTCCATATTTGTGCTTGGATTAGATTCTGATTAGTTGAAATGGTTAGTTTTTGAGAAGCGAGCAAACCAAAGTAGTTTCTAGCACTCTTATGAAAAATAAGGATAAACCTTTG
Source organism: Pseudanabaenales cyanobacterium (assembly GCA_038225745.1). GTDB lineage: Bacteria > Cyanobacteriota > Cyanobacteriia > Pseudanabaenales > Pseudanabaenaceae > Pseudanabaena. Next base: position 3,810 of record JBBRQX010000285.1, read on the forward strand.
TGTCTAGAATAATCTACTTGGACAATCAACCAACTAAAAAATTAAAGAGCTTGATTTAATTTCTCTCTCAGAGGATGGCTCGTATCAGGAGATAATAGAATGGGCTTGCCATTAATAAATCTCCGCAGAAAGATGTAAGCAAATCCAATGATAAAGAATATAACCCCACCACCAATTGCAATTTGGGCATTTGTCGCTGAGTCACCACCAGACGTAAAACCAAAATAGAAGACCGCTATCAGCATCGCGAAATTTAAGATAGCCCCACACAGAGGAATCACAATTGTTATGATCGGATTAGTTTTCTCTTCATCTAATAAATGATCGAGGGTTGCCACTAGTGTGACTAAGCAAGTGAGTCCGTAGAAAACGAAAGTACCAATATTTGACATCAAAGTTACTTGGGTCAAATTATTTACATTAAGTACGCCGTATCCTCCGATCACGGCAGAAAGCAGAGTCAGGAAAACAATACCGATGTGTGGAGTCCGATATTTTTTATGTAATTTACTAAAC
>JBBRQX010000286.1:0-4321 GCA_038225745.1 Pseudanabaenales cyanobacterium
ACTGCGTGAAGCTTTCAACAAATTACCAGGAGTTGCGCCGAACATTGGTGGCTTTATTTCTCACCGTATGGATGAAGTGCTATCTGGGGTGAGAAGTGCGATCGCTATCAAAATCTATGGTTCCGACCTAACGCAATTAAGAACGATCGGCGAACAGGTACGCGATGCGATCGAGCCTGTAGCTGGGCTTGTCGATTTGCAACTTGAGCCTCAATTACCAATCCGTCAAGTGCAAATTCAATACAATCGGACTGCTGCGGCTACCTATGGACTTAGTATGGAACAAATATCGAATGTCATCGAAACAGCTCTCAATGGTCGTGTCGTTTCCCAAGTTGCCGAAAATCAGCAGCTAGTTGATATTGTCGTCTGGTTACAAGAATCGGCTCGTAATAGCCTAGACGACATTCGGGCAATTCCCATTAGCACTCCGACTGGACAAACCATCTCACTAAGTGAAGTTGCTCAAGTCGAGTACGGTATGGGTGCAAATGTGATCAATCGCGAAGATGTTTCAAGGCTGATTGTAGTTTCTACAAACGTTGCTGGTCGCGACCTCAATAGTGTTGTCAGCGACATTCAAACCCAGATCAAGCAAAAAGTAAAACTGCCCAATGGCTACTTTATTAGGTACGGCGGACAATTTGAGTCTGAGCAACGGGCAACTAATAACCTCTTGATATTCAGCATTCTCGCAGCGATCGTCATCGCCGTGCTGATGTTCTTTTCAGTTAAATCTATCCCTGCCTCGATCGCGATCATGCTCAACTTACCTTTGGCTTTAGTTGGTGGGATTATCTCGATTGCTCTCACAGGTGGTGTGATTTCGATTGCTTCCCTAATCGGTTTTATTACCTTGTTTGGGGTTGCTGTTCGCAATGGCTTGTTGCTAGTCGATAATTACAATAACAAATTTGCTCAAGGAATGCACCTTAAAGATGTGATTGTCAAAGGCTCGCTAGAGCGGGTAAACGCTATTTTAATGACTGCACTCACCTCAGCATTGGGAATGTTGCCCTTGGCGATCTCTAGTAGTGCTGGAAACGAGATCTTGCAACCCTTAGCGATCGTGGTGTTGGGTGGTCTGTTTACCTCCACTGCATTAACTTTGTTGGTGATTCCTGCGATCTATGCAAAGTTTGGCAAGTGGTTGATTCCCAATCAAAAAACTGTTGAGCAAGAGGAAACCTTTGCTTTAGAATCTGAGCTGCAAGTATCGGTTAAATCATAATCACAGTGACTTTGAGAACTAGATTGAAGCGAAAATCTGCTTCAGTCTAGCTCTCTTCTTGAAGTTGTTTCTTGAAAAATACGATTCTGTTTGCGATTCTTTTAAAGTTGTTTGAAAATTATCTTTATGGTCTTTAATCGTTTAAAAAAAAGGCAAAACAATAGTAATAGAGAAGATAGCGGATACAGCAAAAAACAAAAGATTTTGGACATAATTTCAATTCTGAGCCTATTTGTCTTACTCTGGTTTCTCCATAATGCCCCTAATTTAATAAGACAAATTAATTATTTGAGGGTAGCCAAGGATTTACCACCACTAGCCATGTCTGATGGAGATCCTTATCTTCGGGCATTAATGAGAACTATTTCTGCAAGCGAACCAAATAGCAAGAACTCCTATGCTCTTTTATATGGTGGTAATCACGTTCATGATTTAAGTCAGCATCCCAATCAATGTCTCCCTATTAGAGTAGGTCAAAACAAAGGAAAATGCTCGACTGCCTCTGGGCGATATCAATTTCTCACCTCTACTTGGCTCGAAAAGGCTACTAAATATCATCCTAATCCCTCCCAAAATGGAATAACCTATAGTTTTGAGCCTACTTACCAAGATATTGTCGTCTATCGCTGGCTTAAAGATCATCATCAATGGAATGTTGATATCCTAAATTTGCTCAAGGAAGATCGGGTTGAAGATGCTTTGAGAGAGTTATCTAATGTTTGGACTAGTCTGGGCGGTGGAATTGAAAATAATGTGATGACACCTTTTTTACCCAATCTTTATCGAAAATTTTTAGCTGAAGAACTGGCATCTACGAGCGGAAGGTAGTAAAGCTCAAAACATAAAAGCGTCGCTAAGCAACGCTTTTATGTTTTGAGCTTTTGACTGGCGATCGCCCCGAAATGCGAACACTCTCCACGGCGATCGCGCAAGCTCAAAGTACAGAAATTGAACAGATGCGTCAGTGGTATAAGGATTGGTATAAGTAATTAGACTGAATTGACTGACAAAAGTAATTGAAAGCCATATCAGGTGATACCTGACCCACAGATCAATAATGCTCGTGGCGCGAGCATCCTGACCGTTTTTTGGAGAGATTTGTCAGTCTAAGCTGATGCGCCTTTAAGTTGCAAGATGATTGTGCCGCGCTTCGCGCGGCACAATCATCTTCTGGTTTTCAATATGCATTTTAAATGCCGATCAGCTTATCAAGTCGTGAAGTGTCTCCCTACTTTACTCACCTTACGCAGAATTTCCTAAAACCCTCACCCCTAGCCCCTCTCCCATTAAGGGAGAGGGGAACAAGAAAATCTTAAATTTTATCTTTGCTCCCCTTCTCCCACGAGGGGAGAAGGGGATGAGGGGGATATTCGCTCTGCGTAAGGTGAATTACTTAGTAGTCAATCTCTTCAAGGTTATGTTCTTGATCTTGGATTAGATCGAAAAACTCACCTGTGACTGCATTAACCTTAGTAGTGAAGTTGTAGGTACGACCCTTTTCATAGGGAACTTCCACTTCGATCGCATAGGATATATCCCGCAGATCCTTAAACCAAAACTGCCCCTGTGTGTCGGTGTAGGTAGTTTGTCTTGGTTTGGAATTAATCATCACTTTCGCATTAGCAAGAGGGCTAGGCACATGGCTCCCAAGTCCATCAATCCAATCGCGAGTATCGGCAATCTTGCCGTAAAGAAGGCTAGTTCCATGGGCAGGTTGCCAGAAACTAAACAAACCAATTATCAGAACCATACTGAACATCAGCGCTCCTAACCAGCGACTTTTCCAAAGCGATCGCCCTTTACTCATAATTTTTTCCTTAAAATATTAAAAAATCTTGCTACTCTCTTCCCAGTATAAAAATAGACATTAAAACCGAAGAGTTAGCGTCGCGGCGCGCCGCAACGTCTAATCTTTTACTGGGAAGGGATAAACAATAGTGAATATATTTTGCATATTCACTATTGTTTATCGAAAAGGCTAGGCAGTTGCGATCGCTCCTGTACTCCTGAGACAGCCGCCGCAATGCGCTGAAAAACTTCGATATTGTCAATCACACCCTCAAATAGATTTTGTCCAGGACCTTCGGCAGTTAGAGGTACATCATCGCCAGTATGGTTGGCAACTTTCACTTTGCGCTGTAAATCTGCTGTCAATAGTAGTCCATCAGGATTTCTGTCTGGATTTGGTTTAGAACCATCATTAGCGATTGAAGGACTTAAATTCAAATCATCAGTTAAGAAGGTTGTCTTAAAGGCGGGACGAGCGGAAACGCCTAAGACGATCTTGCTACTGGGATTCGCCTCGTTGGGATAGCCATCGCCATCGGTATCTTTATAGGTAGGGAATCCCGCATCTTCAAAAGCTCTTAGCGCGTCACGCAAATCCACACGATTCTCACGAATCGCTTGAGTATCAACAGTGCCAGCCACAGTCTGTCCTTGAGCGTGGTCGGCAACCACAATTACCAATGTCTTTTGATCTTGCTGGGCAAATTTGCGGGCAATTTCTACCGCATTATCCAGATGCAGAACTTCGTACAAGGCGCGATCGGGATCGATCGAATGTGATAACTTATCAATCTGAGAGGATTCCACCATCAAAAACCAGCCTTGGGGAGTGCGGGTATCAAGAATAGAAATTGCTTTTTGAGTCATTTCGGGAATTGTGGGAATCTTCGCAAATTCTGGTGGAACTTTAGGATTCAACTGTGATGCGCCTTTACCATTAATGGTTGCCTTACCTTTAGCGATCATTAAATCCAGTACTGAGGGAATATTTTGAGGGCCAAGCGCCGACTTAGGACGAAAATCTCCCAAAAATAGACCGAGAATCGATTTGTCGTTAGGAGCTTTTTGCATTGTGTTGATATCAGTAACAACGCTGTATCCTTTATTTATCGCGACTTGGGTGATATCCTTCCCATCACGACGAAATCTGCTGTCTTTAAATTCCTTAATCCTTGATTCGGGAACAAAGTGACGCGCACCACCGCCCATAGCAACATCCACAGGTTGACTCAGATCCGCCCAACTTTGATAGCCCGATGCAGGAACCTTATATCCATCTTCAAATATATCTAAGTATTGTTG
>JBBRQX010000287.1:0-4319 GCA_038225745.1 Pseudanabaenales cyanobacterium
TGTACCCTTTAAAGCCTCAATAAGGTTTAGATAAGGGTAAAATGCATGTCAAAAACCAGAAGATGATTGTGCCGCGCGAAGCGCGGCACAATCATCTTGCAGCTCAGAGGTATATAATCACACTCCCTTGTTTGAAATCGTGTTTGAGAATTGGATGAATTGCATGAATTGTCTGAAAACCTAATAAATCTTTACCTACTCCCTTCCCATCATAAAAATGGACATTAAAACCCAAGAATTAGCATTACGGCGCTAATCTTTCACTGGGAAAGGAGTAGATACATCTAATAAATTTAATGGCTCAGCCAATTTTCAGGCACAACGATTAACGTTGTACCTTGTCGTCTGAGGATGATTACTTTTTGCTGGGCAGCGATCGCAGTTTGCGGATTATCACACTGCGCTTTCCACGATCCCCCCTCATACTTGACCCTTCCCGTCTCTCCTGCGGGAATTTCCGTAAGCGTAACCCCTTCACTCGCCTCTTTTAGCTGATGTGAATCCTTGGGAATAAATCGCCGTGAAGCCACCGCTAACATACTTGAAATCAGCATCCATGCCAGTATTTGAATTGCAGGAATAGGCAAAAATAGGGCGATCGCTGCTACCAACAACGCGGCGACTCCCATCGCTCCAGCAATCAAAAAAGTGGGAAATGGCACTAACATCTCAATCGCCCAGAGTGCAATTCCGATAATTAGCCAAATTTGACTCGGCGATAAATTCATCGATTTCACTCAGTTATCAGGATTAGAAATATCTACCACATCTGACTTAATATCTGATTTAACAATTGTGCTGCTGGGTTTAGGACTATTAATTTTTACTTTCTGAAGGTCAAGAGATTTTTCGCGTTTGAAGCGATCGTCAACTGTGTTGGATTTGCTGCGGGCGACCTCAACAGTTGAGTTAGTAGCAGTTGGCGCGATTGAGTCCAGATTCGGAGCATTAGAAAGCAAACCACCCAAACCATTAACTAAATTGCGAATATTACTACGCAGCTTAGGATCGCCCGTTAGTTCATCAAGATCGGCAGTAATTTTCTTAGTATTGGCAAAAGTCGCTCGTGCCGAATCGAGGGTTTCGCGCAATGAAGCGATCGTGGCGGGATCATTTAACTCACCCGATACTTTACGAAGATTAGCCGATGTCTCGGCAGCATTTTCCGCAAGCTGCTGCAAATTGGCGATCAGCTTGCCATCGTTCAATAAAGGTTTGACACTAGCCAGAAGCGATCGCGCTTCTTTAGAAGTCGCGGCAATCCCATCAAGAGTCTGTGCTAATTTTTCACGATTAACCTCAATCAAATTTTGGGTGCTACTAGCCACATTGCCAACCTTCGTCGCCGCACCGCTAATCGCGTCCGCCGTATCGCCAAATTTGACAATTTGACTTTCAAATTTACCGACAACCCGATTTGCCGAATCTGTCAATTTTTGGATACTCTTAGCCGTCGCTTTTGCGGCAATCAATGATTCGCTGAGGTTATCAATCAAACCCTCTTCATTAATTTTACGAGCGACAGTACTCATATCTTTGAGTAAGGCTACGAAGCTAACGCCCCGCACACCGTCAACTACGCCACCCTGACAAATAATTAGCTCAGCATTGCAATCTTTGGCGATCGGGCTCAGTTTAGGATCGATCGCTAATTTGTCTTTTGGAGGAAAAATATCAATATTGGTATTTCCCAAAAAACCACTTTGATTAGTTTCGGCTGTGGACTGCTTCGGAATAATTAATTTGGAATCTGGAATACTAACTAGGACATCAACACCATCAGGTTGAGTTGTCAGAGATGTAACCCGCCCCACCTCTACGCCGCGAAATCTCACAACTGAGCCAGCATTTAGACCGCTAGCATCAGGTAGTTTGATTGTAAATGTAAATTTAGAGCTGTTGAGTTGCAGCCCGCGCAACCATAACAACGCGCCCCCAAGAGCTAGTACGCCGCCAATGATAAATAAGCCAAGCGCACCATCGCGTAATGTTTTTCGCTGCACGAGCCTTATACCTCCCTAGTCAAAAGTTGAATTGGACCTTCAGTGCTACCACTAAAAAATTGTCTGACATAAGGATTGTCAGTTGTATCAATTGTACTCACGTTTCCTGCGTAGCGCACTAAACCACGGTAAAGCACAATCAAGCGATCGGCAGTACGGCGGATGGTGCTGTCTTGGTGCGTAACCACAATATAACTATCACAAACCTGTTGCTCGCGCAGCGATCTCATCAAGTCCTCGATAATTGTTGAAGCCACAGGATCAAGTCCTGCCGTGGGTTCATCATAGAGCAGCACTTTTTTGGTTTGCGTTTTAGCCGTAGGGTCATCCATAATCGCACGGGCAAAACTAACCCGTTTTCGCATTCCGCCCGATAGCTCACTAGGATAGCGATCGCAGATATTCTCTAAACCCACCAACGCTAATTTATGTTCGACCAGTTGGTAAATCTCACGCCTTGATAAACGTGAATGTTCAAACAAGGAAAACCCTATATTTTCGGCAACTGTGAGCGAGTCAAATAGGGCGGCATTTTGAAAGACCATACCGATGTTCAAACCATAGTTTGCTTCTTGGATGTCATCTTCAGGCGCAACAAGATTGCCATTGATATAAACTTCGCCACGATTAGGGGCAAGTAGTCCACAAATAAGCCGCAAAATTGTTGATTTACCTGTACCAGATGGACCAATGATCGCGATCGCTTCACCCGTATGCAAAGTTAGATCGACACCATTTAAGACCGCATTTGTGCCAAAACTTTTGTGGATATCACGGATTTCCAGTAAAGGCGTAACTGCGTTGTTACTATTTTGGGTCAAAGATCTGACTGGCTGCATCGACATTTGTTTGTGACTAAAAACGCACTCTACAAAAACCTAACATTTTTTAGAAACTTTTCCCCAAAAACATAAAAAGAAGATCGATCGCCTAGCGATCGATCTTCTTTATTATGTTTAGACTCAAATTTAACCGAATCTACCGCTAATGTATTCTTCGGTTGCAGTTTGTTTAGGGCTGCTAAAAATCATCGACGTGCGATCAATCTCTACTAATTTACCTGTGCGCTTACCAGTCTCGCTAAGCTCTGTATTGAAAAATCCTGTGATGTCAGACACTCGTGAGGCTTGTTGCATATTGTGAGTAACAATCACAATCGTGAAGCGCTGTTTAAGCTCGGTCATTAATTCCTCAATTCTGAGGGTCGAAATTGGGTCAAGAGCCGAACATGGCTCATCCATCAAAATTACTTCTGGTTCAGTAGCGATCGCCCGCGCAATACAAAGACGTTGCTGTTGACCACCAGAAAGTGCTAAGCCACTCTCATTCTGTTTATCCTTAACTTCATCCCAAATCGCCGCCGATCGCAATGACTTTTCCACCAATTCATCCATATCAATCTTAGAGCCTTTAAATCCATTGATACGAGGACCAAAGGCAATATTTTCATAAATAGATTTTGGGAATGGGTTAGGACGCTGAAACACCATCCCAATTCGGCGGCGCACTGCTACAGGATCAATTTTTGAGTCATAAATATCATGGTTACCAAAAGTAATCTTACCCCTTACTTTTGCACCATCGATTAAGTCATTTAAGCGGTTAAAACATCGTAGGATTGTACTTTTGCCGCAACCTGATGGTCCGATAAACGCAGTAATTTGGTTGGTGTTAATTGCTAAGTTAACTCCAGAAACAGCAAGATTAGAACCGTAATATACGGAAACATTATCAGCATTAATAATTGTTTTTTGCATAGAATTTGAGTTTATGTTTACGTTTGAATTTTTTAGATCTAGTTACGGTTGTCAAAGTTAAAAGTCAATATTAATATTCTGGATACATGATTTTAATATCTGTTCCAAGGCATTTATCTTTCAATTATGACCTATATAATCATGTAAAGACAATGCTCTATATAGTTAGTTAAAAACCATCCAAAATGTTAGTAATCGCCGAATATATCTGATTTTGTCAATGTTTAAAAAGATTTTTTTTAGTTAGGTTTTAGGATGATTTTAGAATATTTTTTGTGTATCCCATAATATTCACAATATTTATACTCCTATGCATCTATGTTACCAACTAAATGAACAATATTGCATATTATTTTAAACAGCAAGTATGGCAGGGCTTTATGCACTATTTAAAATATCTACACAAAAAAAATATCACCTAGAATTCTATATTGCTATATTTTTCTATTTCTCTTGGAACCCTTACTAGTACATGACTTAGTTAGATAATAAACGTACCATGACCATCCCAATTTTGTATCATAGGTAATACACATTTAGATGTTGTCGGTAATATAAA
>JBBRQX010000288.1:0-4301 GCA_038225745.1 Pseudanabaenales cyanobacterium
AACTTTTTGAAAGTGCCGCTTTGCGGCACTTTCAAAAAGTTATCTGGATCACTCAAACCGACAACTTTAAAAAGAGCGAAAATATGGATAGCCTTTAGGCACTCCTAATTCTTTTTTTAACTCAAAGTTAATAATGCCCCAACATGGTTCTTGCTCTTCAGGAGAGCTAAAATTTACACTTAAGCCATATAAACTTTGCACATTAGCACTGGAATTGATGGAGGAGTTTTCGAGATAAGGTCTAACTAAATCGATATAACGGTAAGCAATAGTGACCTCGATCGCGCGATAACCTTGGGTATAGAGTCGATCTATACTTTCATGAATTTCAAAACTAAGCCCGTCAGGATGGGTATGTTGTCGATACCATTCACCGTTCCATAGCCGCCAATGGCGATCGGACTGGAGGTGAACTAAGTCTTGGCAATTGCGCTGAACTTCAAAAGCACCGTGTCGCGGACACAGATAAGTGTCCGTCAAAATTAAAGCAGGAATAATTTGCTGACAATGGGGACATTTAATTTCAGAGCCAAAAATCGGATATTGCTGCACCGAAGTGACTACCCTAATTACTATTATGGTTCAGATCATACACTCTAAAATTTGACGACCCGCTACAATTCTGCCATATGAAGATCTAAAATCCTTGAAATCATAAGATCTAGATGGCAAAGACCAACCTAAAAGCCCAGTGGGGTGCAGTTTTAAATAGTGCTAGTCACGCAGAAAAGTATCTGCGATGGTTCGTAGAATTTTGTCCTGTCCCGATCGCGATGTTTGATAGTAATCTGTGTTACATATTAGTGAGCCAGCCTTGGGTAAAAATGCTGGGTATCTCTCGAATCAAGATGATTGGGACAAATCTGTATGACTCATTACCAGAAGCGATCAACCATAAACATGGATTAGAACGCTGCTTGGGTGGTGAACAAATCTATTATTCGGCAGAATTTGAGATTGCAATTCGGGGTAAATCGGCAAATATTTCGGCAAATACTTTTGAATGGAACGTGCAGCCTTGGTATACCGATGATGGCTCTGTGGGCGGGATTATGGTTGCTAGCCATGTTTTAGCCGAGTCTCAGACAGAATCGCTAAAGCATCAGTTGGTCGAAGAAATCGCTGAGCGCAAACATCTTGAAGATGCTTTTAACAAGCTTGGCACAGCAATTGAAAGTGCTAACGATGCAATCTGCATCACCGATGGGACAGGACAGCCGATTTATATTAATCTTGCTTTCAATGATTTGTTTGCCTATAGTTTAGCCACATTACAGAAATCGACTAATTTGCAGTCTCTTTTTGCTGACCCCGAAATTTTTCAGGTTATTCATCGAGCGGTGATGCATGGTGGTACTTGGAGTAGTGAACTGGAAATGCGCGATCGCGATGACCAGCAGCATATCCCTATTGCCTTAAAGGTGAATCCTGTTAAAAGTCCAGATGGTGAGGTGATCGGCACAACTTATATTTGTACAAGTATTCGCGATCGCGTTGTCGCAGAAGCAGAGATCAACAAAAGTTTTGCGGCGCTGGGCGCGACTCTTGAAGCAACCGCCGATGGGATTTTAGTGCTAGATGCGATCGGCAATATTATTATTTGCAATCAAAAATTTGTCGATCTCTGGCGCATCCCCGATCGCATTGTTCGGTTGCATGATGATTCACACATTCTCAAATACGTCGCTAGTCAGATTAAATCAGCCGAGTATTTCTATGACTTTGGTAAAGTTCTCAATGCTGATCAAAATAGCTTTGAAATCGTTGAGCTAAATGATGGCAGAACCTTGGAATGCTATTCTCAACCGCAAAATATTTTGGATAGTTGTGTCGGTCGAGTTTGGAGTTTGCGTGATATCACCGAACGCCTTGCTGCTGAAGCCATAATCCGCGCTTCTGAAGAAAAACATCGCCTACAAGCCCAAAAGTTAGAACAGGCTCTGCAAGAGCTAAAAAGTACACAATCGCAATTAATTCAAGCCGAAAAAATGTCTGGTCTAGGACAATTGGTAGCAGGAATCGCCCATGAAATTAATAATCCTGTAAATTTTATTTATGGAAATCTCTCTTATGCTGACACCTATACATCTGAGCTATTAAGTCTTATCGAAATCTACCGTACACATTATCCAGAACCTGTCGAGCCAGTCCAAATAAAACTAGAAGAAATCGATATTGATTTTCTTGCTAATGACTTTGTAAAGTTAGTCGGTTCAATTCGGCTTGGTGCAGAACGAATCCAACAAATTGTGCAGTCACTCAATAAGTTCTCTCGTAGTGATGAAGCAGGCTGTAAGTATGTCGATATTCATGAAGGAATTGATAGCACTTTAATGATTTTGCAAAGTCGGATTAAGGCAACTCCTAGTCGTCCTGAAATTCTAATTAAAAAAAATTATGCTAATCTTCCTGAAGTGGAATGCTATGCAGGGCAGCTAAATCAGGTGTTTATGAATTTACTGACTAATGCGATCGATGCCCTCGAAGAAGATGCTCAGGCAAATGGAAATTGGGAGATCGTAAATGATAAGCCGAGATGGATTAGAAAGGATGACAAAGTTTCCCAAATCTTGATCCAGACTGAGGTTATTACGGACAGCCAAGACCGCTTAATCGTTAAAATTTCTGACAATGGCAAAGGCATTCCTGACGAGTTACGCAATCGCTTGTTTGATTTATTTTTCACGACGAAGCCTGTCGGTAAAGGAACGGGCTTAGGGCTGTCGATCGCCTATCAGATCATTACCGAAAATCATGGCGGGAAGTTGTCCTTTAGCTCTGAAGTTGGTAAAGGTACAGAGTTTACAATTGAGATTCCTTTACAACAACCACAAAGTTAAAAGTAATAAAAACTATGCGATCGCAATGGGAATGTTTGCTCCAAAACCTTGGCTGTTGGCAAGGCTCATTTACACGCTTATCGACAAAGGGCGAAATTTTAGAAGATATTGCTAGCGAAACCAGTCTGGAACTCAAAGCCGACAATCAAACTATGCGTCAAGTTGTGCGTCGCTTTTATGATGGTCAGCCGCAGGATTTAGTTCTGGAATATCGTACTCTCAATCGCAGCACTACCTTTTTTGAGAACGGCGCGTTTTCACAGGGATCGCTACAATTTGCACCATATACTGAATTTGGGGCGGAGTTGGGCTTAATCTATGGCGATCGCCGTTTGCGCCTAGTTGCGCTCTATGACAAGTCTAGTCAACTTGATCGCTTCACCCTGATTCGCGAACAACTTCCTGATCGCACCACGCCCGAACGCCCACCATTGACCCTAAATGATTTACTCGGCAAATGGGAAGGCGAAGCAATCACAATTTCATCAGACTGGCTGGAGCCAGAAGTCATGCCGACTATTACCGAATGGCAGCAAGAAGGCGATCAGGTAATCATGTCTTTGCAAATGCAGACACCGATGGGAGCGAAAGCGATCGCCTCAATCGCCAGACTCGATCCTGATAATTCGCAAATATTACATTTCGAGCAAGAGGGTTTACCGATCCAAACTTTATTTTTACCCGATGGCGCATCTGTGACTTGTCCTCAGGCGATCGCCACCCGTCAGCCATTTCGCTTATCTCTATCATGGCTACTAGAGCCAAACTTGCACCAACGCATGATCCGCGCTTACGATCTTAAGGGCGGCTGGAGTAGTCTCACCTTAGTGACTGAGCGCAAAGTGGGGTAGTCTGATAGTCTTACGAAGCAAGCTTTGAACTATTCACCATCTAGCTATTACTTAACTATGTCCTTGCCGCCCATTATTGAGCAAATGCTCTCGCCCGAATTTTACGATTATCCTGTTACGAAGCCGATCCAGCTTCTGCAAACCCATATTTCTTTTGTGTTGCTCACAGGATCTTATGCTTACAAAGTCAAGAAGCCAATGAATTTCGGCTTCTTAGATTTTTCCACTTTGGAAAAGCGCAAATATTTCTGTGAAGAAGAACTTCGTTTAAATCGCCGTCTTGCTCCTGATTTGTATCTCTCTGTTTTGCCAATTATTGAAACAGATGGGAAATATCATTTTGATAAAACTGGCACAGGAACACCTGTAGAGTATGCGATCGCGATGCCAGAGTTTGCACAAGAGGATTTGCTAATTGAGATGTTTACTTCGGGCAGACTCACGGTCGATCATGTGAAACAGATTGGCGAACAATTGGCAGTATTCCATCAAAATGCTCTAACCAATGATCATATCAATAGTTTCGGCACAATGGAATCAGTTCGCGCTGTTGCTAATGACAACTATGCATCTACTGAAAGTTATATTGGTATTGCCCAAACCCAAGCAC
>JBBRQX010000289.1:0-4287 GCA_038225745.1 Pseudanabaenales cyanobacterium
ACCAATAACTCTAGAAGAAATCCAAATTGGTGATTTAATCTTTTTTGGCAATCCGACTAAAGCGACTCATGTTGGTATTTATATTGGTAGTGGCGAATATATCCATAGCTCTGGTAAAGAACATGGACATAATGGAATTGCTGTTAGTGGAATTGTGAATGCGATCGCTGAACTAGATAAGGTTTCGCAATGGTATGCCAGCCAACTACGCGGCGCAGTCAGAATTACAAAATGCTATTCATAACATAATGACCAACTTACCAATTCTTTATTCTTTTAGGCGCTGTCCCTATGCCATTCGAGCGAGAATGGCGCTTAATTATGCAGGAATTAGCTACGAATTGAGAGAAGTTTCTTTAAAAAATAAGCCTAGAGAAATGCTAGATATTTCTGCAAAGGGAACAACGCCTGTAATGCAAATATTTGATTCTGGGACTTTTAATCAAGATTTTATTGTTTTAGAAGAAAGTCTCGATATTATGAATTGGGCAATTCAACAAAATGATCCGCTTAGTTGGGAAGATTTGCCAGATGAATCTATGGCGATCGCTAAACAGCTTATCGATACAAACGATCACGAATTTAAGCAAGCTCTCGATCGCTACAAATATCCCAATCGATTTCCTGAAAAACCGCAAGAATTTTATCGGCAACAAGCAGAAGAGTTTCTACAGGTTTTAGAACTTCGGCTTCAGTCAAATAATTTTTTAATTTGCGATCGGCAAACCTTAGCGGATATAGCAATTTTTCCCTTCGTGAGACAGTTAGCTTATGTAAATATCGACTGGTTTAATTCAAGTCCTTATCCAAAGTTACAACAATGGCTAAAATGGCATGAAACTAGCGCGATGTTTGAATTTGTCATGCAAAAGTTTCCTGTATGGACACCAGTTAGACAATGTTTATAGATTTCCAAGTCTAGTTACAATATTTCTGAGTAAATAATGATATAGTTCTAAGCGGTTTAAGTCAAAAAATTATGTCACTTTTTAGTCGGCTCCTAAATCTTAATACTGGAAATATTCCACTAGAAGACTTTTTTACGGAACTAGTTGCTTATCTCTTCAGTACGAACAAAGGAATTCTCTATGCTTGGCTTAAAGAGTTAAATCTATTCGATGCAAATGCTTATTTAGATGCTCACATTTCAACACAGAGAGAGTTTGAACCTGTTGATGGTCAAATCAGGAGCGGTATCAGCAATATCATTGATATTGTAATCGAATTGGCAGATGAAAATAGTTGTGACATCATCTTTATCGAAAGTAAAGTTGGTTCAAAGGCAATGTTCGGACAACTTGAAGACTACGCAAAAGTTTTGAATAGTCCGCTCAATTACCGACACAAATATCTTCTTTACATTACTCGTGACTACGATCCGAAAGTTGAAAAAGATATCTTTGAAGGTATTACTGATTGTGATGTGCAATTTAAACAATTGCGATGGCATCAGTTTTATCTATTTTTGCGATCGCAACCAGATACAATGCTTGTTCAAGAAATCATCCTATTCATGAGTAAATACAATATGGCGCACAATAATCAATTCTCTTCTATTGACATAATCGCTTTAGCAAATTTCCCGACGGCTCTCAAACTCATGCAAGAAACTATGTTGCATAAGGTATTGACAAAATTTGAGAAAGTTTTAGGAAGACCTAGAAACCGTGCTTCAGCACTTACTCAAGTTGATTACAATGGACAATACATAATGGTTGTAGATATGCCAAATAATTGGTGGGGTATGCTGGGTTTTGTTTTGAAAACAGATAGCTTAACTGATTATCCTAGAGTTCGTCTTGGAATTCAAGTACATCCTAGCTCTCCTCGTCGAGAAGAAATTATTGCTGCCATGAAGAAGGTTTGTAAACAGGAAAAATGGAAAAGCTGGGAAGGTCATGGACTGAATGATTCAAGAGCTTGGTCGAGTATAATTCGAGAAAAAAGCTTGCAAGACTTTCTCTCTCAGCCAGATCACATCATAGCCATTGAGGAATTTTTCTTGGAAGCGCTAGGTGAATTAAAAGATATCCGCAATCAATATCCAGATCTCCCTTGGAAAGCGATTATGGCAAATGATACTGATGAAATTCCAGAAGATGAAATTGCAAGAACTTTCCCAGAAGATGAAGAGCCAATCATCACTCCTCCACCTGAGTTAACTGGCATGGCAACCGCGAATGATACTGAGTCCGATAGCAGAAAAGCATTATTTGCTGAAGAACTTGACCTTAAGCATCAGCTAAAGGTACTTTTAAGCTCTGATAATTATGACGAAGATGCAGAGGTTGAAATTGGCGACAAACTAGACATTGTTCGTACCAAAATTGGCTCCAGAACTGTAGAGGAGGCTTATGGAGCTATGGCTTACTAATGCTAGACTTGAGGGATAAATTGTATTTAAATTTCTTAACAGTGATTAATTATCGTGATTACTCCATGAGCAAAAGAGGTGCAAAGCGCCTCTTTTGCTCTCATGCGATAAAATACTGTAGGAAGTTTGCAACGCTTGACGATGACAACTTCCCATAACGAATATGGAGCTAAATATGAAACCCCTTGCCCTTTTGAGTGTCTCTGACAAAACAGGACTACTCGACCTTGCCCGTGAACTATCGACCACCTATAACTTTCAGCTAATCAGTAGCGGTGGGACTGCCAAGGCACTAAAGGCGGCGGATCTTGAAGTTACCAAGGTTTCTGACTATACAGGCGCACCTGAAATTTTGGGCGGACGAGTGAAAACTTTGCATCCGCGCATTCATGGCGGCATTTTGGCAAGACTTGAGTTACCTGAGCATCAGCAAGACTTGGCTGACAATCAAATCGAACCAATTCGGATTGTCGTGGTTAATCTCTATCCATTTGCGGAAACGATCGCCAAGCCAAATGTGAAGCTCGAAGATGCGATCGAAAACATTGATGTTGGTGGGCCCACGATGATTCGGGCTTCAGCGAAAAATTATACCCATGTCGCCGTATTATCTAGCCCTAGCCAATATCCAGAATTTCTCGCAGAACTAAAAGCGAACAATGGCGAAACAACCCTAGAATTTCGTAAAAAACTAGCGATCGCCGCTTTTCAACATACACAGTCTTACGACAAAGCGATCGCGGACTATCTGGAAAATGAGCAGAAAGCAGAACCAGATTTATCAAACACGCTCGCTTCTTCCTATACTCTGCTATGCAACAATCCTAAGCCTCTTCGCTATGGCGAAAATCCTCATCAACCCGCCACATGGTATCAAGTTGGGGCAACGCCTAAAGGATGGTCATCCGCGCAACAACTGCAAGGGAAAGAGCTCAGTTTCAATAACTTATTGGATCTCGAAGCGGCGCGGAGCATTATCGCCGAATTTAGTGACGATCGCCCCTGTGCCGTGATCATCAAACATAACAATCCCTGTGGTGTGGCGATCGCCTCGACCATTGCCGAAGCTTATCAAAAAGCCTTTGAAGCAGATTCTACCTCCGCCTTTGGTGGCATCGTTGCTCTCAATCGCCCAATTGATGAAGAAACCGCTCAACTTTTAAATAAAACATTTCTAGAATGTGTCGTTGCTCCTGCCTGTGTCCCAAGTGTGGCAGCAATTCTCAGCAAAAAACAAAACTTGCGGGTACTAGTTCTATCTGATTTCAAGCAGAGTTCCCATGAAACCGTAAAGACGATCGCGGGCGGAATGCTAGTTGAGAAGTCCGATAATGAGGCGGTAAACCCTGAGACATGGAGAGTGGTTACGGAGAAGCAACCAACGACTGAGCAGTTACAAGAATTGATTTTTGCTTGGAAGATTAGCCGTCATGTCAAATCTAATGCGATCGCGATTACCAAAGCCCTTACTACAATCGGTATTGGCGCAGGTCAAACCAATCGCATCGGTTCCGCTAAAATTGCCCTAGAGCAAGCTGGCGAAAAGGTACAGGGTGCTTTCCTTGCTAGTGATGGATTTTTTCCCTTTGACGACTCTGTGCGTACTGCGGCCGCCGCAGGAATTGTGGCGATCGTCCAACCAGGCGGAAGTATGCGTGATGCGGATTCAATCGCGGCGGCAAACGAGCTTGGCTTGATTATGATATTCACAGGTGTGCGCCATTTCTTGCATTAAAATCCAAAAAGCTGTGGCGATCGCCACAGCTTTTTGGGTTTTAACTTAGCTACTTAAAAGCAATGCTTTACCCGCATTTAGTCTATCTTACTGAACCGCGATAGATCCGTTCGGCTTGTTCAAAGGGTAGCCACGCAGGTAAATTACCAGAATTTTCTGGCTGAGCTTTTTGGTTTAC
>JBBRQX010000290.1:0-4248 GCA_038225745.1 Pseudanabaenales cyanobacterium
AATTAGGGCGATCGCCTGACCTGTTTTGGAATCAAAGCGATAGAAACCTTTGTATACCTGATCGCGAGTATCACTGACAAGATCGTAGGGAGCTTCACCCCACTTGCGTTGACGCTGGGTATTGACCGCATAGCTACGAGCCGCCACTGCTTGCGCCATTAATGCATCCATATGCCAACTGGCGGGCATTTCACTAGGGACAACGCTGCGAAGATATTCTTCAAGGGATAACACGTTAATGGCGATCGCCTTTTTATTCCAAGCACGTATCTCGATTTCACCTGGATAAAGATTGCTGCCGACTTGCACCAGTCCGTTATTGCTAGGGGTAATTCGATATGCCGAAGTCAGGGGCAATGTATACCACTGACCTGGATCGAGACGGCGGCTAGACTGTCCTGAAGCTTGGAGAGTTGATAGTTGAGTCACAGCTACAGACATTTTGGAGCCGCTTTCCTCTCTAACCAAAACCCTCAATAGGTTAGCAGCAGCAGCCTGAGAGACTCCTGCCACAATTACCATAATTAAGGACAAAATTAGCGTGTACATCGCTTTGGAGAAGTGTTTGATCATAGGATCACACGATACGCGGGAAACTCAGGCGCTTCAGCGCTGAGAGGTAAGCGAACGAGGGAATTTATTCCCTTTAGTCTTTTTGATTGATTCATATAATTGTCGTTTTAGGACGGCTTTGTGTTAGAATCGTAACACTAGGAGCGATAACCAAGCTTTTAGTAAACAAAATAACTTTCAAAAACCGCAGGGCTTGCGGGGTTAGTCTGTGGAGCGAACATAAGACCTGATAGAGATTTCTCTAAAGGGCTGTTGCTAAGAAGCAGAAAATCTAAGAAGTGATTCTTGGAATCTCAGTCGCTTCAGCGCTGAGAGCATGTCAATTTAGTTAGTCACTCACACCTGTAAGCAAAGAATGTAGTAAATTTTTACATGATTCGGGAAATGCTAATTGAAGCATTTTAAATTAGCCTCGAATAACACAATAGTTTAACAAAACGACTTGATTTTGATAAACATTGTTTCTGCATACTTATACCAGTTTTTGCATGGGCTTTACTAAAAAAACTAATTTTGGAGTTAGTCGTGCCTATGGCACGGCTAACTCCAAAACTGGTTTTACATAGACACTAAAACCCAAGAATTAGCGGTGCGGCGCTTCGCGCCGCTAATCTTTTACTGAAAAGGGAGTAACCACTAAGTTTTTATAATGATCGCGTTCAACCTTGTAGTACATAATGGTAATCAGGGAGAGTAAGCGTGCGGTTGCGAGATTTATCTCAAAATTTATCGAAAGGTTGTTTTGAAAGTAAGTTTTGAGGAAAGTCCGGGCTTCCATGAAGATCAAGCTGCTGGATAATGCCCAGTGCGAGCGATCGTGAGGATAGTGCCACAGAAAGATACCGCCTGTATCTGTAGGAAACTATGTATATAGGTAAGGGTGCAAAGGTGTGTTAAGAGCGCACCAGCAGAGTCGTGAGGCTCTGGCTCGGTAAACCCCAGTTGGAAGCAAGGCGAGAGGATACAAGTGTTGCGATCTTCAGTTGATCTTGTGTCCGTTGCTCAATCGGGTGGTCTAGTGAAAGCTAGGCGATCGCGCATTAAGTGTGTGCCGCATGAGGTATTTGGCAACAAATATCCCAGATAGATAACCGCTAAGGTAGTTGATAAAACTCCTGAAACAGAACCCGGCTTATGTCTTGCTCTTCCTATTAAAATTTTTGTAAAGGCATTTTTTATCAAGTAATCAAATCTATGGGAATTGCTCCCACCCACTCATCTTTGCTCTCTGAAACAACCCGTCGCATATCGCGAAATTGGTCGGGTAGAGCAGTTATAGGAATTACCTTTGTTTGCCTCATTTCCACCCTCAGCATTCGTTTCTATGCCGAGCCACGTTTGAGCATTGGTACATTTGTCGACCAAGATGTGCGATCGCCGAAAACATTGGCAGCCACTGACATCGAAGCAACTAATCAGGCAAAAGAGCTCGCTAAGCAACAAGTGATCCCGATTTATCGCCGTAATTCTGATGTTAATGCGATCGCCGTAAAGCACCTAGAGGAACTACTACAAGTAGGTGATAATTTACGGATATCATCTGGTAATTTGCCCTATGTCGATCGCCAGATCATCAGTGATGAGATCCAAAAATATTTAAGGCGAATTTCTGACTTGGAATGGGATCAGTTACAAGATAGAGTCAATAGGCTAGCCATCAATGTCAATAATCAGGCTGGGGCGATATCAAGTTTTGTTAGTAAAGACAAAGAGGCTTCATCTCTAGCTTTGGCTGAACTAAATCTATACAAGATCAATGCTCTGCCCCAAGACTATCAAAAGTTAATCAATACTGTAACTGAGATTAGGGCAGCCTATGCAATGACTCAGGTGAAAGTTGCCAAGGGGCCAGAAATGTTTCGCGATCGCCTTTTGGAGCTGACTAATGAGGAATGGGACGACTGCAAAAAGCTAACACGTCAAGCATTACTCGATGTCCAGTCGTCAGGAGTTGTGGCTGGTTTACCAGATGATATGCTCCAAAAAAGGTTAATCAGCCTCAGCAACTTGCCTACGAATGAAGAATATCGAAAAATGGCGATCGCGCTGCTCAAGGCTACAGTCAAGCCAAATCTAAATATTGACTATGTCAGTACCACCGAAAGAGCGATCAAAGCATCTGAATCGGTCAAAACACAGAGGATTCCTGTAAAAGCGGGAGACTTAATTATTAAAGGGGGTGAAAAAATTACGGAGCGACAATTCGTTATTTTAGATGAACTAAAAATGACGGAAAGACAAGTCAATTTCAAAGGCTTGGCTTTGATGGTCGCAAGTACAGCGATCGCTTTCGGGATATTTGGCTATGCAAATAAACGATGGCAATATCTACTCAAAGTAAAATTGCATGTCAAAGATTTTTTGGCACTGGGCATAATCTGCACAGGCACGACTCTAGCAACAGTGTTAATGGCTCCAAACATGCTCATGTTTGCGCCATTAGCAAGTATTGGTTTAATAATTGGTAGTTTTTATAGCTCGCGTCTGGCGCTGCTGATCACCTGTCTCACCTCATGCTTACTGGCGATCGCCCTTAGCGCTGATTTGCTGTCACTCATTCCTGTACTAATTGGCGCAATTGTGGCGGCGGCGATTACCAACCGCCCTCTCACGCGATCGCATCTGGCGGCAGGAGGTTTATTAGTTGGTCTTTTACAGGCGGTCATCTATATCGTGATCGCCGTTATCGGCGGCTCAACGCCACCAGTTCTGATCGCAATCACTGCACTTCAGTATGCATCAGGAGGAATAATTTCGGCGATCGTCGCTCTTGGTGCAATCCCTTACCTAGAGCATATTTCTTATGCATTAACGCCATTTCGTTTAGCTGAGCTAGCAAACCTTGATCGTCCACTTTTACGACGATTAGTTACCGAAACTCCTGGCACTTTTCAGCACACTTTATTTGTAGCGAATCTCGCTGAATCCGCTGCTCGTGAACTGGGTGCGGATACTAGCTTAGTGAGGACAGGCACGCTCTATCACGACATTGGCAAGACGCTCCGACCTGAATATTTCATTGAAAATCAAATGGGGCAACCCAATCCCCATGACAAACTCAACGATCCTTGGAATAGCGCTCAGATCATCAAAGAGCATGTCTCAGGTGGTCTCAAGCTAGCTCAAAAGTATCACCTTCCCGAAATGCTGCAAGCGTTTATCCCAGAGCATCAGGGGACAATCACGATTAGCTATTTTTATTGCCAAGCCCAAAAGCGATCGGATCATGTGGCTGAGTCAGATTTTCGCTATGTTGGCCCAATTCCCCAATCTCGCGAAACAGGGATTGTCATGCTAGCTGATGCTTGCGAAGCCGCCTTGCGATCGCTTGGCACAGAAACAACTCTCGAAGCCGCTAAAAATTTGCTTATGCGAATCTTTAAAACCCGATGGGATGATGGTCAACTCCAAGATTGTTCCTTGAGTTGGGAAGATCTAGATCGGATTGCACCCGTATTTATCAAAGTCTGGCAAGAGCGCAACCATGGCAGGATTAAATATCCTCACTTAGCTGACAAACTCGATCCTTCAGGCTCTGCCTTACCCGAACATCTTTGTAAACCTAAAAATCCAGAAACAGTTCAACAGCAAATACTCACGCCAAAAGAAACTGCTTTTAAATAGTTAGGTGATCTCTAATAATAAAAGTACCCGATTTATTAAAACCAGAATGTG
>JBBRQX010000291.1:0-4217 GCA_038225745.1 Pseudanabaenales cyanobacterium
ATTTAGATCGTTAAAAACTTCACCTTGATCGTATTTGCCATTACCGTTGCGATCGAGATATGGCTCATCGATCAGGTTGCCGCGATCGAGTTGCCGATAAATGCCATCGACTTCATTGGTAAATCCAACTGTGAAGCCGTTATATAGATCGGTGGGAATGGGGATACTGCCTTTGCCTTGATTTCCTGCGACGATTGGCACTGTGTTGTAATTAGAAGCGACCCAATCGATACAGAGCGTCAACAAAGCCTTACCGTCAAGTTGAGCATTGGGGCGTGGATCTTCGCTCAGGAGTTCGCCAAAGCTAAAATTAATGGCGCGGACAGTGCTGTTATATTGTCGGGCAATATATTGGGCGGCGAGGCAAGCTTCAGGCTGTCCATCTTGTCGGCGCTGGGAATAGGCGGATGAGAGTAGTTTGGCATTTGGGGCAATGCCACGACGAATTTTATGTTGGCTAACAATCACTGCGGCAACTTGAGCCGAGTGATCGTCAATATTGCGATTGGGAATTGCTTTGCCATCCCGAAAAAAAACTTCATAGGGCTGAACGATCGCGCGATCGAGTTGCAAGATCTTATTAAAGATTTTATCTACGGCGAAGCGGATAGGACGACTTAGCTCTACTTGTCCAATAAATACGTCTTTGCCTGTGAGGTTGTAGGGTGGTTTTTGTAAGATGCGTGCGTCAATGCCTTGGCGATCGGCGGACTTGTCTAGCGCCCAAGCTGTAGGACTAATCGCCATACTAGACATATTCAGCAAAACCCAACCGACAAAACAACCCAGCCTACGCATTTTTTCTTTCCGTTTCTTATCTATAAAATTTTACAACCTACTCCCTTCCCAGTGAAAGATTAGACGGAGCGCCGCAACGCTAATTCTTGGGTTTTAATGTCTATTTTCATACTGGGAAGGGAGTATATTTACTAGTTCACCTTACGCAAGGCTAAAATATCTGTTTAATTTCTTGAATTTGAAGCCATCTATAAAAACCAATTAGTCACTATCGAAGCCATGCGATTGAGGTAAGAGGCGGGATCGAATGCGATCCAACCATCTCCACTCGGAGTCATGATCTCAAAATGTAGATGCGGCCCTGTCGATCGCCCTGTGGAGCCGACAATTCCAATTTGTTGACCTTGAGTCACACTTTGCCCTTGAGCGACATAAATCGCTTCGAGGTGGGCGTAACGTGTGCCAGTAGAGCCGTGATCGAGTTCAATGAGGTTGCCGTAGCCACCGCCCCAGCCTGCAAATTCGACGCGCCCTGCTTTGGCGGCGAGTACGGGTGTGCCGAAGGGTGCGCCAAGGTCGATGCCGCTATGAAATGACCAAATTGTGGTGACGGGGTTGATGCGCCAACCATAGTTGGAGGTGACGGGGACGGCGTAGGGCAGGGGGTAGCCGCCTGTTTGAAAGATGACATCGGGATTGGCTGAGCCTCTAGAAGCGATCGCAGGATTAAAAGGGACAGGGTCAGGTTTCCAGATTGCGCCTGGCACAAATACGACTTTGGGGCGACGCTGGCAGCCATTGCGCTCGAAAAGGACATCGGCGCGAATATTGTATTTTTTGGCAACGGTGGTGTAATTTTCTTCGTTTTTAAAACGATAGGTTAAGCCGTCAAGTGGCGGGATTGATAGGGTTTGACCAACTTTGACTTCACCGTTACGAACTTCTGGGTTGAGTCCCATTAAGGTTGCAGTTTTGAGTTTGTATTGCTTAGCGATCGCTTCAAGCGTTTCACCTTGTTTAACCTTGTGCTGAGCAAGATCATCAAGGGTTGGTTTACCGCAAAGCTCTTCGGCTTCCTTGGCATTAGACTGATCGACAGGGGTACTTGGGGTTGTTGAGGCTGCGATCGCAGGGAAAGGAAGTATCGTGGCGATCGCCACTAAAAGAAACGAGATTTTCCAAAACGACTTCATGAATCTTCACAAAAGCAATGCGTGTTTATTTTCGCAGCGATCGCGCACTTATTAACACCACCAATCTGGTGATTCACCAGCAAAAAATAAAGGAGGTTTCGACAAAGTGTAGTCACACTTTGTCGAGTTGGTATAATTTGGCGATCGCTATAAATTCTTAAAACCATGACAAATTCCCTAGATTCTGTTAATAAAGAGCAACTCCAAACCTTCTTAGATATTGCGACTGAAGCAGCTTGTGCGGGTGGTGCGGTTCTAAAATCCTATTGGGGAAATCTCACAGAAGTTGAAGAAAAGCGGCCGGGAGATTTGGTGACGATCGCTGATAAAGAATCAGAAGCAATGGTTCTCTCGATCTTGCAAAGACATTTTCCCGATCATGGGATTTTGGCAGAAGAATCGGGTGTATTGGGGAATACCGAGAGTCGCTATCTATGGGCGATCGATCCTCTTGATGGCACAACTAATTATGCTCACCAATATCCATTTTCATCAGTATCGATCGCCCTATTAATTGATGGAATTCCTTCAGTTGGCGCAATTTACGATCCGTTTCGAGATGAAATATTTCGAGCGGCAATAGGCTTGGGCGCAACTCGTAATCGTCTACCGATCCATGTTTCTCAAGTTTCAGAACTTAGTCGCAGTCTATTAGTGACGGGCTTTGCTTACGATCGCACTCAAGTTGAAGACAATAACTACGCGGAGTTTTGCCACTTCACACATATCACCCAAGGCGTGCGGCGCGGCGGTTCGGCGGCGATGGACTTGGCTTATGTCGCTTGTGGTCGGTTAGATGGCTATTGGGAGCGTGGTTTGTCGTTGTGGGACTTGGCGGCGGGTGTGGTGGTTGTGCGCGAGGCGGGTGGCGTTGTCACCGCTTACGATGGTAGCGAACATATTCCTAAGTCGGGCAGATTATTAGCTACTAATGGTCATTTGCATCAGCAAATGATTGATGAGTTATCCCTAATCAAGCCTTTACCGTTTAAATTTCCATTTGGACGTTAACTCAAATACAGAAATTAATCTAATTATTTTTAGATCAGAACTCTACATTTTCGTAAATTTCTGCCAAACTAAGCTCAAGCCCCATTGATGTTAGTTCAAGTCGATCTTCTAGCTGCGAATATTCTCTCAACAACCATTGATTAGCCCCCTGTTTGAGATAATGCTCAACATGGGGCTTTGTTTGATCAATCAGTAAATATTCTTGAAAAGTAGGAATACTGCGATAATCAGCAAACTTTTCGCCGCGATCGTAGTTTTTGGTGGACTTTGATAGCACTTCGATGATCAAAATTGCCTCTATCACCGTATCTTTGCGCCCCTCTTGTAAGGCGATCGGGCGCGGCACAACCATCACATCGGGGTAAGTATAGACTTGGCGATCGGGAATAAACAGTCTTTGGTCGGTGACAAAGACCTGAAAAGGTTTACCTCGTAATCCTAGGCTAAGCAATACTGTCATTGCTCGAATTAATTCATTGTGGGTAGGAGTGCCACCTGTCATTTCAATAATCTCTCCTCTACGATATTCATGGCGATTTGCGGATTTGATCTCTAGCTTTAGGTACTCCGCAGAAGAGATCGCTTTAACTGGTGCTACAACTGTCATATTGTCACCTCCATAGTGGCAAGGTACTTATACTTTAACTTTTTTGCTCAACCGTCAATCTTTCCATGAGGTAGCAGAGACAATCTTGGCGAATAATATTGGTGTCAAGAGTCAGCATCGACGGCATGACGGCAGCTTTTAAAATAATTTCCCCATTTTGAATTTGGAAATAGCGATCGCCTTTTTCTTCCCCCTCTTCGCTCAAAGCTGACAAATAAGCTTTCTCAGTTTTAGCTTTGCCAAAATTTGCCCCAACTGGTAATTCACAAAAATTCAAGCGATCCATCTCGGCGGGAAAAGTGATGTCATCGTGGCGATCACCAATAAAGCTGAAATTAATCTCTTCAGGAATTTTGACGATCGCCACTGTATGAAACAAATCAATATCGGCGATCGCGGCATCGGGCAAATTATCAAAACTATCGATATTTAAACAAGTTTCTACATATTCCAATGCGTGAGCAGTGCCATCTGCCATGTCAGGCTGCCCACACTCCAAAACGATCGCAGGGCAAAAACTACCAAATGCGTAGGATTGCACCGTTTTTGGGCTGGTGTAGTACACCACCGTCTTATCGAATAGTCGCGCTAAATGTCGAGAATGCTTGTCTAAGCGCGTAATACACCCATAATGGGGATTTCTGCCCGTATTATTATGAATATCGATA
>JBBRQX010000292.1:0-4215 GCA_038225745.1 Pseudanabaenales cyanobacterium
ATCGCAATCTACCGCGAAATGTACTTGAGGGCATGTAAGGCAAATCTGTATGAGATTCACGGGCAATCCCTAACAAATTACCTTCCTGAGTCGTACCGCCTGTATGTAGCGGTGAAAGCAAATACAAATAGACTAAATTCATGGTCATTTTTTTGATCCTTAATTCGCAATCGATAATTTGATGATTGACTGAAGGCAGCCAAGGATTTTGTCTACTTCATTGATGTAATAGCGATCGCTATCAATGTAAAGAATCTGCTCCTCTAGTTTGAGAAATTGCCAATCCTCACCAGTAGTTACACATCCATAGATAGGATGGTTTACATCTTGCCTTGCATTCATAAGTTTCGCTCCAACCATTTGCGCCACGCACTGCCCTAAACCAAGCTCAATATCAGCTTTCTTAGCTTCCACTAAGGCTAAAATTGGATTTTGGATAGTTAATGATTTAGCACCTTGAGTCAGGATAAAATCACATTCTCCAGTTAGCCCCTGTTCTCTAGCTGCTTCCAGATTCTTGCCAGAAAAAATCGCAATCCGATCGCCAAAAGTTTGTTCTATTTCTACCATAATTGGCGCAATGATAAATTCGGAACGAGCCTTTTCGTTACCAGAAAACAAAGCCAATCGCTTGCCATGTTCTAAAGATTGCTTTAGCCAATCACTAACTAAAATTAGTTCTGTTTCAACAAACAAGCCCGCTATCTTTTGCTGTAGCTCAAATTTCTGAGTAATTGAGTCAAGTGTAAAGTCACTGTAAACCATTATGGTTTCTCTCCTTTATATTTAATCCACAACATTTCTGCGTAACCAAAGTCATGCCAAACATTGAAAGGATTCTTTTTATTTTTTCCTTGAGGATGACCTGCTAAGTTTTGCCAAAGTTCAGCAGGTCGATTCAGATAATAAACACTTCCCGCAGGTGCAGCAAAGACTTGAGGTGCAGGTACACTTAGTCTCTGATTCGCAAGTATAGGCGGTTCGTCTTCTTTGGGCTTTTGGCGAAAACGACAACTAATCGGCACAGGCTTATCAGTTGCCACACTCACAAGCACATTCCGATCGCCTTTCCCATTTTCAGAATGAGCCAATTCCCATTCCCAAGGATAGGGACGACATAGCGATCGCTGATACTTGTGAGCCTTAGGCGTACCGCGATCGGTCATTCGCTCAAACACACCATTCGTCACCATATAAGCGAGAGATTTACCTTCGCCCTTAAAGTTTTCTTGTGAAACCTGTTGCAGTTTTGACCATTGATGATCAAAAGCATCGCACCGCTCCAACAACACTCGATGTCCTTCACCTCCCAAACGCATGACAAGAGGTTTAGATTGCGATCGCAATTTCTTGTCAGTCAAATCATCAACGGCGATCGCCAAACCCCAACCATCCAACATCCGCACCGCATTTTCCACAAAATAGCCATCACTCTCTTTCACGGAGCGAGTGCCATCTTCTAAAGTATTATGCGATCGCGTTTCCACTTTCCAAGGTTTAGTTTCATTTTCTTTGAGACGATCTACGGGTTGCTTTTTCCACTCATCAGGAAGAATATGTCCAGTTTCTAAATAATTTAATACAACTTCATGGGGCAGATATTCTCTATATTTCTTTTCTACACCACTAGATGGACAAAATTCATCATCATCGAGATCTTTGGTCACTCGCGGGAGTACTAAAGGCATTGGCTTAGTTTTATCCCAAAGCATTTGTCGAGCAGGATGGTCTAGATCTAGCCAAGACAATGGCTCTAAACGATCTTTATTAACATAGTTAAATGGACGTGGAAAATAGAGATTGTTATCGCAACATAAAAAAGTTCCCTTTAGTTTAATATTGGGGCTGTTGATATTAAAACTAGAACGTAAAGCTCCAGCGATCGCATGATTATTTGGCGGAAACACACTTCCCGCCCATGCGCGTTCCTGTGGCGAAAAAGGCTTCGCATCCCGAAACATCAAC
The DNA here is from genome assembly GCA_038225745.1 of Pseudanabaenales cyanobacterium. GTDB lineage: Bacteria > Cyanobacteriota > Cyanobacteriia > Pseudanabaenales > Pseudanabaenaceae > Pseudanabaena. The sequence goes on from JBBRQX010000292.1 coordinate 1,966, forward strand.
ACATCCAAAGGCGTTAATTTGTACCAATACATTTGCTTATCCATAAATATCCGCCAAAGTCATGGTCATTTCAGGAAATGCGATCGGCGCAAAAGGAATTCCAGCCGTATCAATTAACGACTGCTTGAGATATGACTTATTTTGAGGTTGACGATAAATCTCAATGATGTCTCTCTCTAAGTTCGCGATCCAATATTCCAAAACACCGTACTCAGCATAAAGAGCCAGCTTAGTAATGCGATCGTATTGCAAACTAGAATCAGCTACCTCAATCAACAATAAAACATCTTCCGCTTGCGGAAATTTGCCAGCATAAAAGTCATCGCGAGGACGCAAAATCACAATATCTGGCTGTGGCTCAGAATAATTTGGTAGACGAATAGAGTTCTGAATACTAATAATTCCATTTGACTGAACATTGTTATACAAAAAACGAGCAGTACGGTTAATCGTGACGGTATGCTTTAATCCGATTGGGGTCATCGTGACAATTTCTCCTTCTATTAGCTCAATATGGGCTTCAGGATCGAAAATACCTGCTTTACCCATTTGTTGATATTGCTCGACATCAAATTTATGTGTCAGTAGTTGCACGGTGTTAACTCCTAGTTGATCTTGATATCACGTTTCCTTAGCATAAAGGCTGCCAGTTTTAGCCAGTTTTTGACCTCGCGATCGCGATCTTTTTCGGCAGTTGTAAGCCATAAATGATTAAAAAATTTGGTCAAAGCCTCTTGAAAAACTGCTTTGGTATTAGGATCATTTAGCTTTTCACGGCGATCGCAAAAAGCTCGACACCAATCTGCGATCGCATCATAAATTGGCACAGGATGCTGTTCCCAAACGGTAGCAGCTTGCTCAAATAAAGCAGGTTCTAATCCTGAGAGATTTAAGAGCACTTGCCATTCTTTGAAGGTATCAAACTTGCAAGTTGCCTTGAGTATATTTCCATTGCCATAAATCACCCGCACCTGCACAGCGTCTTTCTTTTTATAGCAAGGTTTATCATCACTGTCTCGATGATGATCGATATACTCATGCTCTTTGGACTCTTCTTCAGCTTGCCACATATTTTCGAGTGCGATCGCAAGCGGTACAGAGTGATGCGCGATTACAATCCCAAAACTAATCGTGGCATTGCTTCCCATCGTGAATAATGGACGAGTAGCTAAATTGTCAGGAACGCAATCGGTATCTTTCCATCGCCAATAGTCGCCACTATTATCAAATTGATCGCTTGGATCGAGCTTTCCTTTAAAACATTGGTGGATATCCCATAGCCACTTATCCCATTCCCAAAGGTTGGTGTAAGCAAGCACATCATCTCCACCACCATAAATCAATCGCCCTGCGTAGCGCTGCTCTGTTAGATACGGCACAAGCTGATTTGAGAAGTCGAGCAATGCACGAGATAGAGCAGCATGAGTAGCAGGTCCCATACGCTTTGGACTTGTCAAAAAATCATTGAAACCTGTCCAATCATTAGATGGAACAGCCCAACTAGGAGCAACATAATCCGCGTAATTTTTAAGCCCTTTACCTTTTAGCCAATCTCCCATCCCATCACCATCACCCACTGCAAGTACATACCAATCAGTAGGATTGTCACCATCATTGAAGTATTTAGCAATGGAATTCTTGAGTCTTTCGAGTTCAGCTTTCCTATACTGCTTCCTATCTTCACGAGTAATCGGCTTGTTCACGTCATGACTGTCAACCCGAAAATCATCAATTAACCAACTTGCATTAATCAAACGAGGATTTGCCCAGCTTTTTCTATGTTCATCATCATCAATCCAAGGTATCCCCCATTTTTCGTCAGCAGATTCTTCTGTCCAGCCAAATTGTTCCTGAATGTCATCGCAAGCACTAAGATAGTGGTCAATCTTGATCTGTTCTCCATTTTTCTCCAAACATTTTAGCCAGCCTGAAACTCCAGAACTTAAGTCTGGATAGCAAATTGAGATCTTACTCTCAGTCTGCAAAATATCAGGCAAAATATGATGTAGAACTCTCTTCATAACTTCAGTGGAATTTAGTTGCTCTACTCCATTAAATACACCTGCATCCTCTTCCCAAAGCTCAGCTAATATGTTCTCTTGACTACTTCCTTCCAACTCACTATCTTTTAGCCAATCATCATAAGGATGAACGGCTGAACCAATTCCAGAAATAGATGACCGCAAAGTATAACAAGTTGGCATTTCCCAAGAGCGATTATTCTTGACTCCATCGAGGCTATAACGCAAT
>JBBRQX010000293.1:0-4210 GCA_038225745.1 Pseudanabaenales cyanobacterium
AGGTCATCGTCTTTTGGACTCACTGCACCAGTTTCACGTTCCTCATGACCTAGGCACGGACGGGTATTACCTACCAAGACTGCGATGGTTGTCGCCTCTTGACTCAGATATGCCAGATTCCCTCCGTAGAGGTGTCACATATCTAAGATTAGTTATATCATGAAACTTATACCCTATATAGGTTTTTGTAGTTAAAGTTAAGATAATTGTCCATTTTCAGGGCATCGAACCCCTCAATGGACGCGCTTTCATCCCGTCGCTCACCCTTGTAAACGGTTAGAGCGCGTGGCTTCCCACTTGTTAAGCTAAAATCGAAGTAGACGGCTGCACTTCTTGGAAATAAATAATATCTTTGCGGGGATCTACTTCACCAGTTTTGATACGCAGATTATCGCCAACTTGAATTTGGCGAGTAATTCGCATCGGTAATTTTAAACCTAAATCTTCGATCAACACTAGTGCTAGCTGTTCATTTTCGCGCAACCAATCCAGCATCAACGCTTCCCAGACGACATCCTTATTACGGCGCAGATATTCTAAGCTCCAATAGCGTACCGACTGCTTTTCTACTTGATTAGCATCCCAAATCGCAGGCTCGATCGCTTGTAAAATCGCCGTGAGCATTTCGGCTGTGAAGGGCAAAGGCTCATTTTTTAAAAAAGCTTTGATTTGCCAATGGGCAAGTAGATCGCTATAGCGCCGAATTGGGGAAGTCACCTGTGCATAGGCATCTAGCCCCAAACCTGCATGGCGGGAGGCATATAAACCCAGAGAACCTTTAGTCATGCAGCGACAGATCGCAAATTCGCGCACGGGGCCAGATGGTAATTGCATCAAGGTATCGAGGGGCGGCAGTTCGGGCTGTTCTTGATAACGATAGGGGATGGGAATGCTATGAGTTTGAGCAAATCTGGCGGCAACTTCACCCGCAAGGATCATCATCTCGGCGACCAGTTGACGCGAGAAGGTATCTTCCATTAGTTCTAAAGTCAGGCGATCGCCATTTTTAGAATCAACTTTGACACTGGTATCGGGCAAATGGATTTCGATCGCACCCTGAGCAACGCGCCATTTTTTACGAAGTCGGGCAAAATCGGCGATGCGTTCAAGATCATCTTCTACGCCGAGTTGCAGCATTTCCTCAACATCGTCATAGGTGAGGCGATAGTTCGGCTTCACCAAACTTGCGACAATCTCATAATGAGCAACCGCGCCCACTTCATCAAGATCCACTGCGAAAGACATCGCATGACAAACTTTGTTCTCGATTAAGCTCATTGGTCCCGTTGCCAAATCCATCGGGAACATCGGGATCACGCCTGTGGGCAAATACACACTTGTACCGCGTTTACGAGCATCTTTATCAAGTGGGCTTTCAGGATTGAGCCATCGAGTCGGATCGGCAATATGAATCCAAATGCGTTTGCTGCCATCGGCTAAAGTCTCAATACTCAACCCATCATCAATTTCCGTGGTACTAATATCGTCAATGGTATAAACATGAAGGTGGGTGAGATCGCGGCGCAATTCCTGCATATTATCGGGGATCGGTGCAGTTACGCAGTCTTGAGCCGCCGCCACAACTTCATTAGCAAAATGTAGGGGAATTTGGCTACGCAGTAAATTTAGATTTTCGTGTTCATTCCAAATCCCTAAGTCAACCAGCATTTGAAATGCAGCTTGTTCATTTTTAGAGCGTTTGGCAAAGCTCAAAAGTTCTTGAGCCGCCGCTTTGTCAGAGGCTTCATCACCATAAAGGGCGTAGCGCTCTAGACAATCTAACCGACTGCGATCGCTAGCTGTCCATGCAACTTCATCGCCAGCTAGCTTAGTTGTCAACTTTTGCTGAAACTCTTCAATTAATTTAGCGCGTTGCGCCGCCGCATCCGCTTGATGCTTTAGCTCTGATACTTGCGAACTCGATCGCGGTTCATAGAGATCGCCCTTTTGCTTGAAGTAAATTTTGTCGGTACTGAGTAAGCAATATGAAGCATAGGAAGTAACGGTGGAGATTTCGGAAAATAAAAGGTTGGCGAGATCGGTCGGGCTAGTGGGTTGATTATCTTCAATCAAGATTTCCCAAGCAACTTCTAGGCTAGAAGGATCGAGAAATTTTTCGACTTTTTGCAGAAATGAGGGGATTTGCGTATAGGTGAAACTTGAGCTTTCACTATTAGCTTTGATGGTGTAATTAATTTCGCGAGGATGAATTGTATGGGTATTGCCATTTTCATCGATCGCTTGAAAGTGTTTTTTACCTTCAGGACGATCAATTACGGCAAGGCGGCGATCGCCATGCAATTTCACTTCGATTAGCGTACCTTTTTCCAAAATTGCCCCTTGTCCATCAAAACCAAAAATTCTCCTTAATATTCTACCGTTTTATACATCTATCGCAATACTCATAAAACAAAAGCGCCGCTAAGCGACGCTTTTGTTTTATGAGCATTGGGTGTTGTTTGCGATCGATCCAACCGCAGAAGCGGCGATCGCGGGTTGATAATCACTAAGCGAGAATAATGTTGATTTTGCTGGTTGTTTGGGGGCGGCAGTCATGGCAACACCCAAAACTAGCAAAGCAATACTAGATTTGAGGCTAAAAGTGCTATTCATCTTCATATTCCTCCAACAGTGTTATTCAAACAAACGCAATGACTAAAATTTGCGTCTTTTTGTTTCTTGTGTCTCAGATCTTGCGTTTTGGATGAGCCGCATCTACAAACTTTTTTCACATAGCTCTATGTGGGTGATTTAATTTTGTGGGTAAAGTCTTTTGATGAAGCGATTAATTTGCGATTGAGCATGGGCTTTAGCTTGTGTAGAATTAGCCGCGACAAGAGTTGTAATATCAGTTTCTATAGGAGTCATAGTTGGATTAACTTGAGCATCAGTTTCTAAAAGCTGCTCGGCGATCGCCTCAGTAGTGATCTCAATCTGTATCTCGGTAACTGTGCGATCGACAGCACTCTCAGGCGTTGCGGTGACAATCGCACTTTGCTCCAAACCACTAATCAATGAGCAAGGCGGCACGATCGCCCCTTTGGCAATTACAGCACGAACAATTGAACTCGAAGCGCCAATACAAGCACCTTCACCAATTTTGGTAGTTCCATAAACTAAAACCCCAGCCCCCAAATTTGCCCCAGCCCCAATTTCTAATAGTCCATCTTGGGCATGAAGTACGGCTCCCATACCGATACATACAGCCGCGCCAATGATAATTTTCCCACCATCATCCGCTTGAATCAATACGCCTGATGCGATCGCCGCCGTCTGATCGATTACTACATCCCCACAAACGTAGGAGCGAAAATCTCCGATCGGTTCTAAAGGTGGTAAGTAGTTCGATTGCATGATTTTCTATTCTTTAAATTCACAAAATAGAGAACCCCGCAAAGCGAGGTTCTCAAAACACGTTGTTACTTCGCAGGACGTTGGATGATGCCTTCAAATACGCGGCGCTTTGCCTTAGGATCAATGCCTAACAGACGCACATACTCATCACCATGCTCATCCAAACAAGCTTCTAAAGCATGAATCACTTCAGACTCATTTGCCGTGGCGATCGGTGAGCAGCTAAACCAAGAACTAGTACGGAAATGACGCTCATCAGCATGTTCTGTACCGATGCGATAGCCCTGAGATAGCAGTTGACGAATGCGGGTGAGCATATCTCCACTAATCCTTCCAGCCGTACCACCACCATAGGCGCTATTGCTGGAGTTATTGACCTTAACCGCAGTCCGAGTTACGGCGATCGCCTGACCATCGGGACGATGGACAAGTAGCTCCACTACACGGCGCTTGACTTTGGTATCAACGCCGACGAGACGGATATATTCATCGCTATATTCAGCAATGTAATTTTCTAAAGCGGCGATCGCGCCAGCCGCATTACCAGCCGTAATTGCAGGAAGAGTCTGCCAAGAAGTTGTGCGGAAATGGCGCTCATCGGCATGTTCAACACTAATGCGATGACCGTGCGCCAAAAGCTGACCGATGGCGGATGGCAAGTCGTTGGCAGCACCATTGCCATTAGTAGCGCGAGGTGCGTTATATGGTACTGATGCACCATGACCGTTAGATTGACCGATAGTCACAGCCTGACTATCAGCGCGTTGGATAATGGTTTCAGCTACGCGACGTTTGGCTTTAGGATCGACACCCACCAAACGCACATATTCGCCTTCATGTTCAGCAAGAATGGTAT
>JBBRQX010000294.1:0-4183 GCA_038225745.1 Pseudanabaenales cyanobacterium
GATCCCCCTATTGGTGCGAATCGTAAGCGGTGAACCTGATAGCAAATAGGGCGCGTAGGATGCTAAATCGTTTAGGCGCATCTCTTCCGATTGCTGGGCGAGCATTTTTAGAAGTCGCTTCTCTTCGCGGAGGCGATCGCGTAATTTGTCATAAGCTTCCAATTGCTTTAAATCAATGTTGGCTAGATCGCTTTCCAACTTAGCGATTTGCTCCATTACCGCTTCGAGATTCTGAATCTGTGGTGCAAGATTCAGATCGGCGAGATATTGCCCAAAGCTACGCTCGACTAGATCTCTAGCTTGATCGAGAGAATGGGTTTGCAATAAATTCATGACCATGCCGAAACTCGGTGCAAACTGGCTAACCAGTGGATCGGCTGTGGATGTGGCAAGATGCGCGGATTCTTTTGCGCCTTCAAAGGGAGTTTGCACAGTCACGACATAGCCAACTTCATCCATGCCGCGCCGTCCTGCCCGCCCTGCCATTTGCAGAAATTCCGAAGCATTGAGCAACCGATGTCCGCGATCGGTTCTTTTAGAAATGCTAGAAATCACCGTAGTTCGCGCTGGCATATTAATTCCTGCCGCAAGAGTCTCAGTCGCAAATACGACTTTGATTAAGCCCTGTTGAAATAGTTCCTCTACAAAGCCTTTCCATGCAGGTAAAATCCCTGCGTGGTGAGCCGCAATCCCACGATAGAGAGCGTCAATATGTGCAGGCTTGCCAATCTCAGGATTTGCCATGATAAAGGCATCAATTTGTGGCTTCAGTCTTAATGCTTCTGGAGGCGTGACGAGGGAAACATTGCCCAAATCTGTCACCGATTTATCGCAACCGCGACGGCTGAAGATGAAATAAATCGCGGGGAGCATATCTCGCTGTCTCAAGTGCGAAATTACAGCCCCGATCGCAGGGACGATTTTATGTCTTTCTTCTTTCGACAGTGGCTTATTAGTAAGCGGCTTCAAGCGGGGATTAATCTTTTGATTGGAACTGTCAAGTAGAGGGAAAAAGCCCTTGTTGTTACAGAAAGAATGCTCAAGCGGAACAGGACGAAAATCGGAATAGATTAATTCCGTATCGCCATGCACTTTGTGAATCCAGTCGGTTAGCTGTTGACTATTTGCCACGGTCGCCGAGAGCGCCACCAGTTGCACTCCCGCAGGACAGTACACGATTGATTCTTCCCATACGGTTCCGCGTTGGCGATCGTTCATGTAGTGACATTCATCTAGCACCACCACTTCAACATCGGTGAGCGATGTGCCGACTTCGCCGATCGGCGTACCGTAAAGCATATTCCGAAAAATCTCAGTAGTCATCACCAAAATCGGCGCGTCACGATTTACGGATGTGTCACCTGTGAGCAATCCGACATTTTCCTCGCCAAACTGTTGCCGAAAATCTCGTAATTTCTGGTTAGATAGCGCTTTGAGCGGGGTCGTATAAAAAACGCGGCGATTACTCGCTAAAGCCGCATGAATTGCGTATTCGCCGATCAAAGTTTTGCCTGAACCCGTTGGCGCACAAACAACGACTGACTTACCTGCTTGCAAAGCGGCGATCGCCTCTAGCTGAAACTGGTCAAGTTGAAAAGGATATAGTTCTTGTGGGTCGATTGCTTGCACGCACTTATGCCTGAGTAAATATACTTAAATTTAATGAGCAATTATGATTAAATGCTTGTCTAGACTTATATAGTATCCTATTGTCTGGGGCTACAAGATCGACACCATGGTGATCCCCTCAAAATCTATCGTAAGTCTATGAGCGATCGCCCGACTCACTATAACAATAAAAATGAGCATAAATCCTCTGAGTATAAACAGGGATCGCTCTTTAGTGAAGGAATGCAGCGCACTTCAAAACTTTATGATAGTGGCGCAACTTATGAAATGGGAAGTCAGTCTTTACAGGTATGGAAACAGGCGATCGCAAAATACCAAAGCTCCGTCTTTACAACGATCCCCGCGATCCAAACTACTCTTTTTGACCTGCCATCAAACCACTGCGATCCCCATGCAATTAATCCTTTCTGTTTACCGATTCAGCCTGCCGAATTCTATCGCTTATCTACTACAGATGACGGAGATGCCTGTATATACTTTGTGATTGATCTTACTTCACCATCACCTGTGCTACTGTATATAGGAGAGACATGCAGTTCTAATCAACGATGGAAAGGAGATCATGACTGCAAGCGATATATTCTTAATTATCGAGAATTACATGCCACTCACAATATACAGACCCAAGTTGTCATGACCTTTTGGTGGGAGGCTCCTGCCGCCACGCGACCCCGACAACAGCTAGAACGAATCTTGATCGAGAAATGGCGATCGCCGTTTAACAAAGAAAATTGGAATTTCTGGGGAACTCCATTCGTAAACTAACTCGTCTGTAATTACATACACTTAAGCATTACTAAAAAAAAATATCATTATGCCCTCTCCTAACTTGAATCCTAACCCTGATGTCAATGAACTATGGTTCGCCAAGTTTTTTATTGGCAGCATGGTGTCGATCGCTTGTCTGACAGTGCTTCTGTCTTTCCTACCTTCACCATCAGGATCACGCAATTCACCACCAATTAGAACGTCACTGGCTGTTTCTATCGTTATTTAATGTTGCGCTTTCAAGAATACATCTTCAGTTTGCTCAGCGAGCTTGTCCCATGCAAAGCGCTCCCTTAATTCGGATTGAGCGTTATCCACTAAAGTTTTTGCATACTCCTGATTATGCAGAACCTCAATAATTCCCTCAGCCAAAGAATCAGGATCGTTAACCCGCGTTACCATGCCCGTAATCTTGTGGCGCACAACCTCAGGTAAGCCACCTGTATCAGAAACTACGAGCGGAATTTTTGCCGCAAAACTCTCAAGGGCGACAATGCCAAACGGCTCATATAAACTAGGAAAAACTGCACAGTTCGCCACTTTTTGAAACTTCCAAAAATCTACATCGGCCATAAAGCCAGTAAATAAGACTTTGTGATAAATACCCAAATCCCAAGCTTGGCGTTGCAGCAGGAGCGTATAAGCATCACCAGTCCCAATAATTACTAGACGCACCTTATCATCCATCGCCGCGATCACCTTAGGCATGGCATTGAGCAGAATGTAAATACCTTTTTCGTAGGTGATGCGTCCGACAAAGTAAACGATCGCTTCATCAGGTTTTGCATAATGCTCGCGCAGCGCATCAAAGTCATGTTCAATCTCGGCAGTGATATTTTGCCAGCGCTCTACACTCAGCCCGTTATAAACCACATCGGTTTTCTCAGCAGGACAATCTAGCACCCGATTTAACTCGTCACGCATATACTCAGAGCAAACGATCACTCGCTGAGATGCTTGGGTTAAACGAATTTCTTTGTGGTGAATATATCTTTGCGTATCGTTGTGAATACCATTACAGCGTCCGTATTCTGTGGCGTGAATGGTAGTAACTAAAGGAATCGAAAATTCGTCAGTGAGGGCGATCGCCGCCTCTTCGACCAACCAATCATGGGCATGGATCAAGTCTATAGAATTTTTTGACAGAGAATCCCTAGCAAATTTCAGCATATTTGCGTTCATTTGCACTACCCATTGAAAAAAATCATGGCTATGCTCAACTGGGATTCGATACACATGAATACCATCGACAATCACTTCTGACGGCTCATTTTCGACAGCAACAGTGATTAAATGCACCTCATGCCCTCGCTTAACAATTTCAGGATATAGCTCTGCTACATGACGAGAGATTCCGCCAATAATACGCGGTGGAAATTCCCAAGCTAGAGCCAGAATACGCATGACATTTAACTAAATATTTGAACTAATGAAAGCAACAGCAAGAATAACTAAGTTGTTAGGCTCAGTTAACTATAGCAACTATGTATCGATAGCAACATAGTCTACAGAATAATCAATATACATCTGTCGCCAAGTATGTCAGAACATAAAACCCAAAAAGTAGATGCGGCGCTCCGCGCCGCATCTACTTTTTGGGTTTTCATTTATATTTAAGACAAATGGCGACAGCTATAGAAGAAAGCCCCTTTTGAAAATCCTGACGCATTCGTGAGTCTGTCTTAAGACTATTCAAAGCAGTTGTTTTTTATGACATAAGCGATCGCTTACCCCCAACTTATGCAAAATTGCATGAAGTTGCGATCATACTCCCTTCCCATTATAA